>CAZSBC010000134.1:0-8817 GCA_964605195.1 uncultured Spirochaetales bacterium
AGAGTTTCTTCCAGACCTATCTCTCTGCCCAGCTGAAACTGCGGCGGGTCACTGCACCGCTCTTTCTCGAAGCCGGCACCGGAGTCAATGACGATCTCAACGGTATTGAGAAGCCGGTATCATTCGTGCCCAGGGGTATGTCCGGAATAACGGCCGAGATTCCGCAGTCACTGGCCAAGTGGAAGCGCATGATGCTCGGAGACTACCATATACCTGCAGGCTTCGGACTATATACCGACATGAATGCCATCAGACCTGATGAGGAGCCCGACAATCTCCACTCCTACTATGTTGATCAGTGGGACTGGGAGATGTCCATCAGCAGGGAACGACGCACCCTTGCGTTTCTCAAGAGTGTGGTACACAAGATATATGCCACCCTTCTGGCAACAGAATTTCTTGTCTATGAAAGCTATCCGGAGATAGAACCGATTCTTCCTGAGGAGATCACCTTCATCCATACCGAGGAGCTCTGTAGCCGATACCCGGAGCTGACACCTACTGAACGCGAGTCAATGGCTGCAAGAGAGTATGGTGCGGTATTTGTCATCGGGATTGGGTATGATCTCTCCGACGGCAGGCCCCATGACGGTCGGGCGCCGGATTACGACGACTGGAGCACCCCGAACGGGGAGGGGTATCGCGGGCTTAACGGGGACATCATCCTGTGGAATCCCGTGCTTGAACGAACTTTTGAGCTCTCATCAATGGGTATCCGGGTCGATATCGAAGCTCTGGAGCGGCAATTGGAGCTCCGCGGCGCCACTGAGCGGAAAAGCCTCTACTTCCACAGGAGATTGCTCAACGGTGAGTTTCCGCTCTCCATCGGCGGTGGTATCGGACAGTCCAGACTCTGCATGTTCCTGCTGCGCAAAGCTCACATAGGTGAGGTTCAGGCCAGCATGTGGCCTGAAGAGGTGCGGGAAGCCTGCCGCGACCACGGTATCGTACTGATGTGACCCTGAGATCCGCTGAAGGATCGCAGAGAAGTGGCAAAAACCAATTGACTGATAATTCACTATGCGGTAATAATACAGTACGTATCTGACTGACGGCTCATCTAACGAGCACCGGAAGACGGCAAATGGGGATCTGCCGGAGAGCGATGGTTGCGTTCCTGCAAGCATACTCCAGATATGAATGTAGCTTTTTTGGGTTATGAGGAGAACAACATGTCCGATCAGAAACTCTCGTATGTACTGGTAACACCGTACACTATTGCCAAGAGCAGAACCGGAGGAGTGATTTCCCGGCTGCTTTCCCGCCTTGATCTCGAACTTGTCGGTGCCCAGATGTTTGCTCCGACAGCCGAATTTGCCGAGCAGTATGCCGCTGCAGTGCTTACCACGTATGAGGGTGACAGCGAAAAGGGGGCAGCCCTGATGCGGCGCTATATCCTCAATGCCTTCTCACCGAGTGGCGGACGGCGTCACCGGGTACTGCTGCTGCTGTTCCGGGGTGAGGATCCCTGTAAGAAATTATCAACCATAGCCGGTCCCCTCTACAAGGAAGAGAGCAATTTGGAGTTCATGACCGGTGAGACCATTCGTGATACCTATGCCGACTTCGTCACTTCGCATGATGACCCTGAAAAAGTGATCTACTACGAACCGGCAGTGCTAACTCCCCGCAGTCCGATAACTGCCAGACAGAATCTGGAGATGATAGCCAACTTTATCAGGCACGAAAGCACCATCATCGATAACATGGCCTATCCGGACCCGAGTGAGATAGAACGCACCCTCGTGATCATCAAACCGGACAACTGGAAATTTGCCAGTTCCCGCCCGGGAACGATCATAGATATGTTCAGCCGCACTGGGCTGCGGATCATAAGTTGCAAGATTCAGCAGATGAGTGTAGCCCAGGCCCTCGAGTTCTACGGACCAGTACGCGACATCCTGGTGAAGAAGCTCTCTCCCGTCTACTCTGAGCGGGCCGGCAAGCTGCTGGAGCTTGAATTTGGCGTGCAGCTGTCAGCGGATACCAAGAAGAGTCTTACCGGCACTCTCGGCAGAGAACTGGCAATTGACCAATTCAACCAGATAGTGGAGTTCATGACCGGGTATAGGCCGGAAAGCTGTTCTCCGGAAGAGTATGGCAGAAAAGGCAAGGTCAAGAGCATGGTACTAGTCTATGAGGGTAAGAATGCCGTGCATAAGATTCGCGAAGTGCTCGGACCAACCGACCCGACCAAAGCCCCCGGTGGAACCATCCGCCGGGAGTTCGGCCAGAATATCATGATCAATACTGCCCATGCATCCGATTCCATCGAAAACGCAAAACGTGAGATGAAGATCATCGATATCAAGCACAGCAACTGCTACAGCATAATCAGGGAGTATCTTGATACGCTCGAGGATTGAGGCGGTGGCCATCAGCGCATGCTGAATTCGCACCCGCAGTAATCCTGGCGGTAGAGATCAAGCTCCCCGGACAGCTCCACCGATCGCCTGAAACCGTCACGTTTCTTAAAGTTCTCACTGAGAAAACCCGGGAACCGCTCCCCGATACTGAATATCAGGGGGGAGGACTTATGCGGGCTGAGGGTGAGGGTGGTGGAGAATGCCATTATTCCGATTTTTTCAGCCTGGGCGGCAGTCCGGGTCAGGCTGTAGGCAAAGCAGCGTGCGCAGCGGCGGCCCTTTTCCGGTTCATGTTCATATCCCTGCACTGCTTCACGCCATGAGAGGTGATCGTAGCGGTCGATGATCAGCGGAACATTGAAGTGGGCTGCCATCACTCGGGCTGCTTCCATCCGCCGCTCAAATTCTTCTTCCGGGAAGATGTTGGAATTGGAGAAAAAGAGTAGAACATCTTTTTTCTGCTGCAGCAGCCGTTCCACTGCGGGAGCTCCGCAGGGACCACAGCAGGTATGCAGCAGGATTGTGCCATCCCTGTAATCCATACCTGTACTGTACAGCCAAATCGTTGCTGGTGCAACTGCCAAGCGGCGGCCATTCATTTTTTTCTTCCCAGGTGCTATTGACGAGATTGCAGTTTAGCTCTGTTTGGGGTATAGTCCTCTCGGTATGGAAACGTATGATGTAATAATCGTCGGTTCTGGACCTGCCGGAATGGGTGCAGCGTTCGAACTGGCTGAAGGAACAAATGAACGCTCAATTCTGATGCTTGATGCCGAGAAGTTCTCAACTGGCGGCATGCGCAACGACTGCAAAATGAATTTCACCTTCCCCATCGGTTTTCCCCTGGAGTACTGGAACAAGGAGCAGGCTGATCGGTATCTCAGCAAGGTAACTGCCTTCCTAAAACCGTCAATTCTGCCGAAGAAGCAACTTGAAGTATATCAGCAGCGGGCCAAGCGGCTCGATGTGGAACTGCTTGAAATTGAGCAGACCCACCTCGGTACCGACGGTGGACTGCTGCTTATCAAGGAGCTGCTGCAGAGGCTTGGAGATAAGAGTATCACCCTTTCGCTCGGGGAGGAGGTGCTGCGTATCGATCACCAGCGCAGTACCATTACCACATCAAAACGGGAAATCGGGTACCGAACGCTGCTTGTGGCTCCCGGACGAAAGGGATTCCGCTTCCTTCAGCAGCTGATGGACAGCATGGATGTGCAGTATATCGACAACATTGTCGATATAGGAATCCGGGTGGAGACAAAGATCGAGAACTACCCGATCGTGCACGACTACTATGACCCCAAGTTCCATTTTCCCGAAAAGGTACGGACCTTCTGTACCAACAGCGGTAATGCCCATGTGGTGAAGGAACAGTATACAACCGTGCATGGCCAGCAGTACGTTTCGGTGAACGGGCACGCCTATTCTGCCCGCTCGGGCAGGGCGAACGGTCTGGTGAACTTCGCAATCCTCCAGACGGTGGGCCTGACTGCTCCCCTGGCCAGCGGCCAGCTCTTTGCGGAGAACCTCGGAGTGCAGGCCATGCTGATGGGTGGGGGGCGACCGCTCATGCAGCGGGTCGGTGATTTCAGGCTCGGATCCCGATCAAAGGAATCGAGCTTCAATGCTGATCTTTACGATTTTAAACCCAGCCTGCCGACCTGCTGCCCCGGTGATATCAGCCTGGCGATGCCGGCGAGAATTCACCGGGCGATCTGGAAGGCCATGAAGAAGCTCGATACCATCGTTCCCGGGGTGCTGCACCCGTCCACGATCATGTATTATCCCGAGATAAAGCTCTATGCCAACAAACCGAACTATCTTGATCAGCACTTCAAGGTACGTGACCGGATCTTCTTTGCCGGAGACGGAGCCGGGACGAGCCGGGGTATCACGGCTGCCTGGGCCAGTGGCATCAGGGCTGCCGAAGGCATCCTCGAATCATTCTCATGATCTGCTGAAATTGTGTACATCCGGGTAACTACAGCCGAACCCCGCTGAATGGTTCCTTGCGTCCCGGGCAGTTCTCCCGCTCGCAGTACAGACAGCTGCTGAATGAGACTTCGGATTCATAGAAGAGCCCTGAAACTCTTTTGTTGGGCAGCATGAGGGAGCTCTCTGTCAGGGTGACGCCTACAGGATCGCCCCCGTTAAGGAGCGAGAAGATACTGCGCAGCTCCTGAACCGGCCAAATATCGACATTTCCCGATCCGGGGTTGACGCTGTGCATCTTAGTTATACCGTATGTATTCCGAATATGCTGCGTTGTCTCCAGCCTGATTGCATTGAGGGCCATCATCTTTATGGTATCCAGCCAGAACGGGGCGAGCATATCGAAACCGGAAAGGTCATAACTCTCCATCTCGTTGCCACAGGTGGCAATGTAGGGGAAGAGCCGGTACACTTCATCAAGGACCTGCAGCACCTTTCCCCTGAAGAGGGTGTCACCTACTGTTATGCAGGTCTCCCTGCCGCCCTCCTTCTCAACCACCTCCCGGTGGTCTATGAAGGCAACAGTGTGGATACTCTTCGGCTGAAGGGTACTGACGGCAATGTCGAACAGTTCCCGGGCAGCCGGTTCAGCTTCCGGATAGGCTTCAATTCGGATGATGTCCCGGTAGCGTTCATAGGAGGGGGAGAAGGGAACAGTGAGAATTTCATATGCTTTGTCCATAGGTAAGTACCGCCTTGAGTCATTTCTTGATGAATACGCCGGTCCGGCAGCTATCTTTCCAGCGCCCGAAGAGCTGTTTCGGGGCATTGCTGCTGCCTGGGTAGATGATGGTGATGCCCCGTTCCAGATGTGATTCCCTGCTGGCAAGTGTTCCGGCCGCAAGGGGGGCCTCATCTGCCGGAAGCAGTGAGACCGATTCTCCCACACAGTCGGCATAGAAGAGCTTTCCGTCAGGGGAGGTGATAAAGCCCTTGATGCGGAGGGCTGCGAACTCGCTGCTTTCGCGGATAAGAAATCGTTCCAGGTCAGCAGGCTCCACAGCATCGGCGGGCTTAAGCTGTACGGGTACCGGTCTACCGGTATCTCCCCAGCCGGAGAACCGCATGCTGAACTCCTTGAATCCACCTCCTGAAACGGCATTCTGCTGCAGATACGCATCGGGAATCCTTCCGTAGGAGGTCTTGAGTATACCGGCGTGCGGGACGATCTCCTTAAGCCGTTCGGTAACTTTCTGCAGTTCCGCTTCATCCACGCTGTCGATCTTATTGAGAATGAAGAAGTTGCTGTAGGTTATCTGCTCCTCAAGGGTGAGCAGGGTGCTGCTCAGCTTCAAGAACCTTGCCGCGTCGATGACACAGATCATTCCACTGTAGGTGAAGCGATGATCGGCCCTGGAACTGGATGCCTGGACAATCTCCTTCAGCGGTGCCGGTTTGGCCAGCCCCGAAGCCTCCACAATAAGCATGGATAGATCAAGATCCTTGAACGAACCGATCGTATCAATGAACGTACCCGACAGACAGCTGCAGAAGATCTGGCCACCGTTGAGCTCGGTGCTGACAACTCCCTGGCTCTCAGGTATCAGTGCCTTGTCTATGCCGAGATCCCCGAAATCATTGACGATTACCCCGACTCTCTTGCCGTACTGCAGGTTCTGGCTGATGATATTCCTGATAAGTGTCGTCTTCCCGGAACCGAGAAAGCCGGTAACAATATAGAGAGGTGTTGTGTTTGGTGGTATAGTGGCCGTACTCATGCTTTCGGTATCCTTGCTAAATAGAAAGAAGAGTCAATTCCCGTTCGGCAACTGACTCTTCCGTAATGGATCAGACTTGCTGTGATCCGGGTTATGAACAGATTTCGACAGCCTTGTCGGCAGCGGAGGCCGCATCGGCACTGTAGTAATCGGCCCCGATGTTCTCGCAGTAGGAGTCGGTAACCGGAGCTCCCCCGATCATGATCTTTATCTTGTCGCGGATTCCGGCCTTCTCGGCCTCTTTCACAACATTCTGCATTTCAGTCATGGTTGTGGTAAGCAGGGCAGAACAGGCAATGATGTCGGCATCATTCTTCACGGCCTCTTCAACAAACCGCTGGGGAGTGACATCGGTACCAAGGTCGATGACATTCATTCCCTTTCCTTCCATCATCATGGCTACAAGGTTCTTCCCGATATCATGCAGGTCACCCTTGACTGTGCCGATCACAGCTGTTCCCTTTGCCTTGACACCTGCGTCAACGAGAAAGGGTTTGAGCAGTTCCGTCCCGGCATTCATCGCACGGGCTGCGATTAGTACCTCCGGTACAAACACCTCGTTGCGTTTGAACTTGTCGCCCACAATACCCATTCCGTGCATCAGCCCATCTTCAAGGATTGTCTTGGCGCTAACACCCTCATCGAGAGCTGCCTGAACCAGTTCTTTGACCTCTTTTGCTCTTCCCTTCTGTAGAAATTCGGATAGAGCCATCATGTCTGCCATAGAAATTCTCCTTTTGCATACAAGCTCACTCCACGAAGCTGCTACTGCGAATCGTTAGTCGTCCCGGGCAGGTAATCTGGCTTCCAGGCTGCTGCCTGGTCACAGTGACGGGCTCGCGGAAGATTCTCACTTCCTTCCCCTGTCCCGAGCGGAAGTTGTTACATATTACCGTACTCGTTGTCTGTCCAGTAGTCTGTTACTTATTTGCAATAATTTGTACTATCTTTTGCAGATTACGTGGGGCTGGATGCCCCGGAGTTCGATTCATGAATCTCATGGGTGTTGCGGTTGAAGCGATGGGAATTTTCCCGGTATCGGCCGGGGGAGACTCCGGCAACATTCTTGAAGACCCTGGAGAAGTAACTCTGGTCCTCGAACCCTACCAGGCCGGCAACCTCGACAAGTGTGCAGGGGGTGGTACGCAGCAGGGTCTTGGCATGGTCTATCCTGATCCAGTTGATATACTGGGTGAAGCTGCAGTTCATCTCCTCCTTGAAGATTTTACTGAAATAGGCCGGGCTGAGGGCAGCATACGAGGCGGCATCTTCCAGGCTGATCTTCTCGGTATAGTGGCTGTTGATGAAGTGCAGTGTCCGTTCAAGCCGGTTGACATGTTTCGCATCCTCGAGGTTGAAGACCTCGGCAGCAAACTGATTCAGTACTTCCGAAAGCCAGTAAGCAAGGCTGTCGGCATTCCGGAACTGTTCTATCTCCTTGAGGTAACGGTAGTTCATGGAGAGGATCTCATCCGGGTCTGCTCCCCCGTCGATGGATGCCCTGGAGAGCAGGATGATGATCTCCAGTATTCTGAACTTGATGATCTCAAAGTTCTTCCCGCTGGCGAAGAAAACGCTCCCGAGGATTTCATTGAGTATCCGCTGGGCCTGGTCACGGTTTCCCCGGGCAATGGCTGTCAGCAGCTCCTCTTCCTTCTCTATAGGGTATGATGATGCTGTTCCGCTGTTGCCGGCACCCTTGATTTCATGGATGTATTCCGATATCTTGGCCTGCTGTTTCAGATAGTCCGAACCTGCCAGCAGCTGTCTGTTTCCGTTCTCACCGACCCAGCCGGCACTCATCAGCAGCAGTTCTGCAAGGCTGCGGGATCGCTCGGGGGTTATGACGGGAATCTCCTCAAGATAGGCAAGCAGCTCCTCCTCTACCACGCCCGGGTAGATCTTACGCCACTCCTCAAGCACTTCATCGCTTGATACCATCAGGGCAGGACCGGCGATAAAGGTACCGATCATAGCACCGTCGTGCATGATCGGACTGCTCCAGTAGAGCAGGTAGGATGTACAGAAATAGATGAAGCTGCCCCCGAATCGTTCGGCCTGCCGGGCATTATGAAGGTGGGTGCGCCCGCAGAGGGGGACGGTTCTCTTGCTGCGCTTGTCCTGGGCAATACGGCAGAAGCAGAAATCTCCCTTGCTCTCTTCCAGCTCCTCCCTGGTGAGTATACGGCAGGCAATACCGGTGCTCATCTGGTAATGTGCGGCAATTTCAGCGGATCTGGCAAATGCCTGATGTAATTCCTGTGATAGCACCATCAGATTACTCCTGTATCATGCGACTGCCACTCCGGTCTGCAGAATTTCTTTAAAATTCTCCAAAATACATCTCCTGGATATAGAAGTTCTGGAAATCAGATCGGGAGGAGAGCTCCAGATAGGTACAGTGTAATTGGAGTGCTGCAAGCTTGTCAAACTCATAACGGTCCAACAGCGCCTGAATTGCGCCTTCACAGGCAGTATTCCCCACCGCCTCGGCCTTTTCGGAGAGATTTCCCGGCAGCAGGCCAATTATTCCGGCACTTACAGGATTTATGTAGGAACCGAATCCCCCTGCCAGATATACTCTGGTGATATCAGCAATGGAAAGACCCTTATGGGCCAACAGGGTCAGGATGCCTCCGGCAATGGCGGCCTTAGCCAGCTGGACTTCCCGCAGGTCATTCTGGGTGAAGAAGATCGGTTTCTTTCTGTCTGAATCATTCTTCGATGCAATCAGCATGGCG
>CAZSBC010000135.1:0-8766 GCA_964605195.1 uncultured Spirochaetales bacterium
GAGAACGTTCATCCGGGGACAGAATATCGAGCCGCCTGATCAGGGCACTGCCAGCCGGTTCCTTAACCATGACGACATGCGGCTCCCCGATTCCCAGGTCTGCAAGTCTCTGCCGGTAGGTATCTGCTTCGTCCCCATCATCTCCTGCAGCTGTTATGCTGATTCCGACAATCTGCTCTGCACCGGGGCGTGCAAAGAGCAGGATCGTTGGGATACCGGTATCCTCTTTCAAACGCTCATTGCCAGCCATCCTGGTTGCTGTCTCCGGCGAGAGGATGATCCAGTACACGGCAACCTTTCCCGACGGCAGGGTGCATCCGGAAAAAAGCACAAGCAGCAGCGGAATGATAAGCACCAGGTACCGAAACTTCATAGGGAAACTCCATCGCTTACCTGTTCCAGATAGGCAATAAGCTGCAGGGTTTCGGAATGCACTGTGATCCCTCTTGATGTAAGGTAGGATCTCTGGTCACGAAGAATCTGCAGCACCATCAGTTCAAGACTTTCCATCTGCTCGATACAGCGCTTCTCTGATTGGGGTATATGCACCCGCAACTCCTCAATATAATCACTGACAAAGAGCGCATAACCCAGTTGTCCCATTGCCAGTGATCCCACAGTGTGCCAGCGCATAGCCAGCATCACTGCCTCTGTATGGGGATACTCATCTGGGAGCATATCACGGATGAGTATCGCTGCTGCAGCTCCATGCAGCAGCATGGGATGCAATCTTTCCTCCGGTGAAACGCGGTATGTGCCGTCCCGCAAGACCAACTCCCGAATTTCGTCATCCTCCCACTCCCGGGCAAGATCATGACCTATACCGGAAATTCTGGCAGCTGTAAGGGGAAGGGAAAACCTTAGAGCAAACCGTTCCATCACCCGGACAACACTTTCACTGTGTGCACGTCGTTTCTTGCCGAGGTTGGAACTGATCTGTTTATACAGTGCTGTATAGTCCATGTTCAATAATATAAAGATAGACAGATTCAGGAACAAGGGAATTTACAGCCTTGCCTGCCTGCAGCAGATCCCGAATCTCTGACGATGAAATATCAACAATTTTGTTCTCTAGTGTGGTTGCCCTGCAATGCGGCGGAAGCATGATAGGGCCCTTTGCT
This sequence comes from uncultured Spirochaetales bacterium, assembly GCA_964605195.1. Taxonomy (GTDB): domain Bacteria; phylum Spirochaetota; class Spirochaetia; order JABMQR01; family JABMQR01; genus CAZSBC01. The sequence goes on from CAZSBC010000135.1 coordinate 1,122, forward strand.
ACGGTACGACGAAAGATGATGAAGTGGACTGCCTCCCGCAACTCATCCCAGCGATGCCATTGGGTAAGCGTTCCGACCAGGTCATCTCCGATCACGAAACGCGGTTTCCCGCTGATGGCATACCGACTGCTGAGATCAGCAATCGTATCAAGGGTGTAGGATACTCCCCCTCGGTCGATATCACAGGTATCGATGCAGATCTCTCCGGTGGCAGCAGAAACCTCCCCCACTCCCAGCCGAAGCATGTCCAGACGGCTTGCAGGCCGGATACGGTACGGCTCATCCTTGTGGGAGGGAATGTTCACCGGTACAAAAATGATTCGGGTCACATCGGTATGCGTCAGCAGGAACCGGGCTATGTAGAGATGTCCGTTATGCACGGGGTTGAATGTTCCGCCGAAAATGGCCGTGACCCTGCTATCACTCACTGCTCGCTCCGCAGCTGCTCAATTGAGAGTCTGAAGGCACGGGTAAGCTCAGCCATTCCCTCTCCCGAAAATATCGATATGGGATAAATGGCAATATCATCATGACTGGCAATGAATGTCGCTGCACGCTCTGTGGCATCCTCGGTATCCATCTTGGTAAGAATACAGATCTGCTGTTTTTTCAGCATCTCCGGAGCATAAGATCCCAGCTCTTCGCGTAGGGTAGAAAGGGCCTGAAGATATCTCTCGTCAGAGATATCTATCAGGTAGGCTATCATGGCGGTACGGGAAATATGACGGAGGAACTTCAGACCCAGTCCTGCTCCCCTGGAAGCTCCCTCGATAATTCCAGGTATGTCGGCAAAGATGATATCCCGATCGTCATACCGGTAGACGCCCAGATGTGGAATCTTTGTGGTGAAGGGATACCCTGCCACCTTGGAACGGGCATTGGTGAGATAATTCAGCAGTGAGGATTTGCCGGCATTGGGAAAGCCGACAAACCCTATATCGGCGATGATCTGCAGCTCAACCTGCAGCCGCATCTCGACTCCCTCAATGCCCGGCTGGGCATAACGGGGAGCCTGCCGTGTTGCGGAACGGTAGTGCCAATTGCCCTTTCCGCCCTTCCCTCCCCGCAGGAAGACCCACTCTTGCTCTTTGGAGAGATCCTTGATGATGTCACCTGTCCTGGCATCCTTGATGAGTGTTCCGGGAGGTACCGGTATGCGGATATCCTCACCATCCCGTCCGTGCCGACGGGCACCCATGCCGGGCTGGCCGTTTTTTGCACGGAAAACACGCGTCATCTTCAGATGTTGGAGAGTTCTGAGATTTGATCGGACTTCGAAGACAACACTGCCCCCGGCACCGCCGTCACCACCGTCAGGACCGCCCTTCGGAACGTATTTCTCCCTTCGGAAGGAAACGCAACCGTTGCCTCCATTTCCGGAGGCAACGTCTATATAAGTCTCGTCTGAAAATCCAAACATACTGTGTGTCGCAACCGCCTATGCACACAAGGTGCAATAGAGATGGCAGTTATTCGGTAACGATTGAAACGTAGTTCCTGTTTTTTCTTGAGCTGTAATTTACCGTACCGCTCTCCTTTGCAAACAGGGTATAGTCTCTACCGCATCCCACATTTTCACCGGGATGAATTTTAGTTCCTTTCTGGCGAACGAGGATCTCTCCCGCCTTGACCAACTGTCCACTGAACCGTTTGACGCCTAGCCGTTTTGATTCAGAATCTCTGCCGTTTTTGGAGCTTCCTCCACCTTTTTTATGTGCCATGCTGCAACTCCTAACCCACTACTCTGCTTTGATACTCTGGACTTTCAGGATGGAATAGTCCTGGCGGTGTCCCTGCTTTTTCCTGTAGCCCTTGCGCCGCTTGAACTTTATCACTGTGATTTTCTTTCCTCTCACCTGATCACTGACAACAGCAGTTACTCTGGCACCCTCTACATAGGGAGTCCCGACTGTCGTATCATCGCCATCGGAAAGCATCAGAACAGAATCGAATTCTACAATATCACCGGGTTCGTTATCAAATTTGTCGACTGTGAGCTCAGCACCTTCAAGTGCCTTGTACTGCTTACCCTTAATTTCAACTAATGCGTACATGAAACCACATCCTTATCTTTATTTATGCAGGATACCTTATATCATAAGGTGCTAAACAGGTCAATAGTTATCGGAAATATATCCCTGCAAAAGATATATCCGTTATTGCCAAATTACATCCGCTCCAGAAACGGAATTCCTACCAGAACAAATGCATTCTGCAGGACCTGCAGTAATGCCCGGGAAAGCGTGACCCGGGCCAGTGCCAGGGCCGGATCCTCCGCCCTCATGATGGGCGTGTCATGGTAGTAGCGACTGTAGAGCCGGGAAATATCATAGAGATAGGCGGAGATCACCGCAGGATTCATCTGTTCGGCAGCCTGCTCCACAATATCGGGGAACTGCAGGATAAGTTTGATCAGATCATGCTCATCCTGAAGCTGCAGCAGGGATATGTTCGGCTGCTCAGCACCCTTGACAATCCTGGTCTGCTCGCTGTGCTTACGCAGCATACTCGATATCCGGGCACCCATATACTGCAGGTAGGGTCCGGTATTGCCATTGAAAGATATCGAATCAGATGGATTGAAGACCATATCCTTGGTGGGAGAGACCTGCAGGAGATAGTAGTTCAGTGCTCCGAGAGCTATGGATGCTGCTGTTGTATCCAAGCCCTCAACAGCATTGGACCGCCCTTTCCTGATGATCTCATTGCGTGCCATCTCAGTGAGGGTTTCTAACAGGTCATCTGCATCCACAACGGTTCCCTCCCTTGATTTCATCTTTCCGTCGGGAAGGTTCACCATACCGTAGGAGAGGTGGTATAGATTTGCTGCCCAGGGGTAGCCGAGTTTGTCAAGTACATGGAAGAGTACCCTGAAGTGGTACTGCTGCTCAGAACCAACAACGTAGATGAGGGAGGTAAACGGCCAGTCCTCGTGACGGGCAACAGCTGTCCCTATATCCTGGGTAAGGTAGAGGGAGGTGCCGTCACTGCGCAGCAGCACCTTCCTGTCAAGTCCGATCTCCTCAAGGTCAATCCAGATGGAGCCGTCTTCGGCCTGAGAGAAGATCCCTTCGGCTAGACCATCCAGAATAATCTGCTTTCCCCGCTTGTAGGTCCTGCTCTCATAGTAGAGGTCATCAAAGGATATCCCCGTCTTTGCGTAGGTCTCAAAGATTCCGTCAATGGCCCAGCGGTTCATCTGTTCCCACAGGGCAACAGTTTCGGGATCTCCCGATTCCCAATCCACCAGCATCTGCTGAGCCGCATCCTCTGCCCGGCGCTCTTCCTGGGACCAGTTGTTATAGGCGACATAGTACTTACCGACAAAGTGATCGCTCTTCATCCCCTGGCTTTCCGGGGTAGCCTTGTTCCCGAATTCCCTGTATGCCAGCATGGATTTACATATATGGACTCCGCGGTCATTGATCAGATTCACCTTGCGTACCGAAGCACCATTGGCCGACAAAATTTCAGCCATGCTCGCTCCAAGCGCATCATTGCGCAGATGGCCCAGATGCAGCGGTTTATTGGTATTGGGACAGGAAAACTCAATCATGATATTCTCCCCATCCAAATTCGTGCTCCTGCCATAACCCTCACCGTTTTTGTCGAGCTTTTCCAGCAGTTCGGCAAAATCATCTGTCAGATCCAGCTTAATATTCACATAGGGACCCGAAACGGTAATCTCAGCCTCAGCATGCTGCTGCAGCAGCGCAGCGACACCGGCGGCTATCTTCGCCGGAGGAAGGCGGAAGAGCTTGGCAAAGGGAAAGAACGGTATGGCAAAATCGCCCATTTCCGGTTTTGGCGGAGTCTGGATCAGTATCTGCGTTCCCGTAATTGCTGCAGAATCGATACCTGCCTGCTTGGCAAATGCCCCGAGTGCATTGACAATCCTCTCTTCCCAGATCATTTTTGCCTGTTTCATACATATCTCCGTCATCAGTTCATTATTTCTGTTCTCAGCACTTCCTGCAATACTGATGAAATACACAGGAAAATTGCAAGCCAGATGTTGATTGTTCCTCTGGCTCCTTATACCGTGTTTCAGAGCAGCCTGTCAAACAGTCCGTATATGATATTCTCGCTGCTGTGAAGTTCTGTCAAACGGACCCTGCACAGACTGCCCCGCAACTGCTGTTCGGGAATATCGGGAGGGACCTCCTGTACCCGCACCCGCAGATAATTATCGGCAAGGGCCTGCCAGTAACTTTCATGCCTTCGCTCCAGGATAACTGAGACCTGCTTCCTTCGCCACCGGCGTATATAGGCTGCATGCTGCCTGGCTGATAGTTCCCGCAGTGTTTTTGCCCGGTCATCCCGCAACGCCTCTGGAACCTTCTGCGGAGCATCATAGAGATCGGTTCCGGGACGCGGAGAGAAGGGAAAGACGTGAATCTGTGCAAAATCCCCCCTTTGCAGGAGGCGAACGGTTTCCCCGAATTCTACATCGCCCTCCCCCGGGAGTCCTGTGATTATATCGGCGGCAATGAAGGGATCTTCCTTCACGGACCGCAGCAACCTTACGGCAATCAGGACATCCTCAGCGGTGTAATGCCTGTTGGCACGCCGCAGCAGGAGATCCGATCCTGACTGTACCGGCAGGTGAAAATGCGGCTGCACCAGGGGGCTGCTGCAGGCTTCTGCAAGCTTCTCGGTGACCATATCGGGTTCAAGGGAGGAGAGACGGATCTGTGCCGTGGTAAGCATCCGTCCAAGGAGTGTGATGAGATCGGCAAGGTCACTCTCCCCGTCACGGTACGCCGTGATGTTTACCCCGGTGAGTACAATCTCCCTGTACCCTCGCTCCTCAAGCTCCAGCGCCCTGCGGACCACTTCCTCCTGATGGAGGCTGACGGCCTTACCCCGTGCTATCGAGACCCTGCAATAGGCACAGCTGTTGTCACAACCATCCTCAATCTTGAGAAATGCGCGGGCATGATACTGGAACGTAACGGCCTTGTAGTCAAACTTACTCTGGTAACCGTTTTCAGCTTTAGCCTCCCCATCGTCACTTCGCAGCCACTCCGCAATCGCCTCATCAAGGGTGTACCCCTGATCAATGGCCCCGTTGATGGCGGCCGGAAGCCGAAGCATATACTGTTTCCGGCTCAGGGGTACGATATGGATCGTTCCCTGCAGTCGTCTCAGTTCATCCGGTTCCAGCTCAGCATAGCAGCCGGTGACAATCACTGCCGGAGCGTGTTCCCCGGCAGCAAACTTGCGTATCATGCGCCGGGCTTTCTGCTCCGCCCTGCTTGTCACCGTGCAGGTGTTCACAATATAAACATCTGCTTGGCTGTAGTGGGGCACCACGGTAAACCCATGCTGATTGAATGCATCTGCAAGCGCTTCACTCTCACATTGATTCAGCTTGCAGCCGAGGGTGAACACGGCAACCTTCATTCCCCCGCACTCTCCGGATCAGCCTGGGTGAGGATATACATGGTATGTTCGATCGAACCACGCAGGGTGAGCCGCATCTCGTGAGTAAATGCATTGTAGCGCTGCAGATCATGAAAGAGCTGCAGCGGGTCATTGCAGGTCTGTTCCACGATCTCAAGCAGTCGGTTGTAACCGACCGTTCCGATCTGGCTCGGCTTGAGATGCAGCTCATTGAGCACCCTGCCGATGAAATGGGTGATACCCTGTGTGTAGGCAGCTTCCCTGTCATGCTCTTCAGGGGTCATCTCCAGGACCCGCATCCCATAGGAGCGGAACGTTTCGAGCCAGAAACGGTTATCCTCATCCTCACACCTGCCGGAACAGTAGACCAGCGGCAGTCCGCGAACCCCATCCTTGGCCGAGTCGGGACCGAACATCGGGTGCGTTGCTATGTAGCGGACATCTCCGGGAAGATATTGCTCCATGACCGTAACCGGATATGATTTCACCGAACAGGTATCGATAACCACGGTGTGGTCACTCACATAGCCGCAAAGGGCTTTCACTACCGGTTCCAAGGAGGAGATGGACACACAGAGAAAAATTGCATCGCAATCGCCGAGTTCCTCCAGAGAACAGCGTGTAACGGTTGGTGGGACAGCTCTGCCCGGTGATCTGTTGTAGGCATACACGTCAAATTTCTCACTGAGCAGCTCTGCCCAGAAGTATCCGAAACGCCCTAGCCCGTATACTCCGATTTTCATGGAGCCATCTTATAATGATTAGCTCGTCCGACACAAGGCCATTTTTCACCCTCAGCGGATACTCATACGGGAGATTCACAAAGAGCTGACAGGATTGCCTGATTATGATAGGGTACAGCATAGAGAATAGAAACCAGGAGTGACCTATGAATTTTGCCGAAACAATGATATCCAAAGCTGCAGGCATGCAGAAAACCCTTGTACTACCCGAGGGTACCGAACCGAGAACCGTGGCAGCCGCCCGTCAGATTCTCGACAGGAAGATTGCTGCTGAAGTTATTCTTATCGGGAACAGGCAGCAGGTCCTTGCAACTGCCGAGAGCGCCGGTGTCTCCATATCCGATGTCACCATTGCAGATCCCCTTGCATCCGAACTCCGATCTTCGTATGCCGAGGAGTATGCAGCCCTGCGCAAGCACAAGGGGCTAGGCTATGATGATGCCTTCGAACAGATTGTCGATCCCCTCAAATGGGGAGCCATGATGGTACGCCGGGGTGATGCCGACGGTATGGTTGCCGGAGCCGAGAATTCAACCGGCAAGGTACTTGTTGCGGCATTCACCATCATCAAGACCAGACCGGGCACCTCCTATGCCTCCTCATCGTTCATCATGTGCACAGACAGGAAGGATATGGGTATAGACGGCAACTTCATATTCTCCGACTGTGCGACAATTCCCGACCCGTCGGCTGAACAGCTGGCTGAAATAGGTGAAGCCGCCTCACAGTCCTGCCGAATATTCCTCAATGCCGAACCGGTAACCGCTTTTCTCTCCTTCTCAACGAAGGGGTCGGCAAGTCATCCGTTGACCGAAAAGGTGATCAAGGCAGTAGCCCTCCTCAAGGAAAAGCGACCCGACCTGCTCTGTGATGGGGAACTGCAGCTTGATGCGGCAATTGTGCCTGCAGTGGGATCGAAGAAGGCTCCATCCTCTCCTGTCGCCGGTAAGGCCAATGTACTGGTATTCCCCGATCTTCAGTCCGGGAATATCGGGTATAAACTTGTTCAGCGGCTAGCCGGCGCAGAAGCGTTCGGCCCGGTTCTGCAGGGGTTTGCCAAACCGGTCAGTGACCTCTCCCGCGGATGCAGCATCGAGGATATCGTGGTCACCTCGGCCATGACCCTTGTCCAGGCCTAGGAAGTGCCGCAACAAACGCAAGCACTCTCTGCAGCCCTATCGTCTCCCCCCGTGCCTCCAGGTCGATTCCGGCCTGGGAGGCTGAAGACTCGAGACTCTCTCTGCTGAAACGCCTGCCTATTCTCCCATGCCTGAAGTTATTCTTTAGCGTCTTCCGCCGGGCCTGAAACATATCCGCGATGGTCTCCAGATAGAGAGTACGCAGCGGTTCGCTGAGCTGCAGTTCCGATTTCCGGGAAAAGGCGATCACTGAAGAAACCACGTCGGGCTTCGGGTAGAAATTGCCCGGAGAAAGATCCATAATCATCTCAGTTGTATAATCGAGGTTGCAGAGCAGAGTGAATGATGAATAGTGCC
>CAZSBC010000136.1:0-8662 GCA_964605195.1 uncultured Spirochaetales bacterium
ACAGAAAAGCTCCTAGGTATGTACGAAGTTTAGGAATAAGCGTTGTTGGAGCTGACTGCTCTATCTCCTCATACACCGTCAGGGAACCGTTGAGCGACTCCTCCGAATCCTGGGCGAAATATCCGATGGATAGCCCGGTCCCGAACTCTACCTTGCCCCGGTACCCGAAATCCTGTTGTGCAAGGATGCGCAGAAGCGTTGACTTTCCGGCCCCGTTTTTCCCGGTGACAGCAAGCCGGTCACCTCTGGTAACCCCGAGCGAGAGATCCTTGATGACAGTCAGATCGCCATAGCTGCGCTGCAGCTGTTCAAGCTGGAGCACCTGCTTACCGGAATGTCGTGAGGGGGGGAAGGAGAAGTGGATCTTCTTCAGGTTCCGGGGCAGTTCAATGCGCTCCATCTTCTCAAGCATGATAATGCGGCTCTGAACCTGTTTGGCTTTGGATTCCTTGTATCTGAAGCGTTCTATGAACTGCTCTATGCGGGCGATCTCCTCCTGCTGGTGACTGTACTGTTTGACTAGCTGCCTATTGCGCTCTTCACGAAGCTGTTCGTAGGCGGTGTAGTTTCCTGCATAGCGTGATACCGTCCCCTGAAAGATCTCCAGGACCTCATTGACCGTCTGGTCAAGAAAGTCCCGGTCATGGGAGACGATGCATATACCGCCTTTGAAAGTCGATATATAGGAACGAAGCCAGATTCTTGCCTCAACATCAAGATAGTTTGTCGGCTCATCAAGCAGGAGGAAATCGGCATGGCTGAGCAGGGCTCTTGCAAGGGCAATCCGCATCTGCCACCCTCCAGAAAATTCGCCACAGGGCCGTTTGATGTCCTCCAGCAGAAACCCCAGTCCGGTCAGCACCTGATAGATTTGTGATTCCCTTTCATAGTATCCAGATTTCAGCAGGGTCTCTGTGAGGTGGTGATGCTCCTCAAGGAGTTGCTGCAGCTCTGAGGATGTGGAAGTATGCTGCTGTAGACGGTTTTCAATTGACTTCAGGCGCTCATTACGGGAGTGAAGATAGCAAAAGGCTTCATCAGCCGCCTCATAAAGGGTGCTGTTGGTTGCTACCAGACCGGATTGCGGCAGATAGGTTATCCTGAAGTCCCGTGGTGTGTGTACCGCACCGGAATCAGGTTGCATGTCACCGGAAACAATCTTCATCAATGTCGATTTCCCGCTTCCGTTCATCCCTGCCAGCGCTGCCCTGCTGCTGGTATCAAGAGAGAGGGAGACTCCCTGGAGAATATCGAGGTCGCCGAAGGCATGATGTATGTTGTCCAATTGCAGCGTGGCCAAGAAAACACTCCAGAAAGCGGGGATCTCTGCCATTATCAGCAAAAATATCCATCTTGTAAATTGCCAGCGTATTGATTAGTATAGAATTTCCATAGAATGCGGGGGAATGATGATTGGTTTGACGCTTACCGAAAACAGCCTTGAGAAGAATCTGCTCCTTTGCCAGAATCATGCTGACCAGATAGATATCGCCGAACTGCGGGTGGATCTGCTTGATGAGCAGGATATACTGGAGCCCATAATCAGATTCCCGTCCGTAGCTCCGGTTCCGATCATCCTTACCTATCGCCGGTCCCGTGACGGAGGTGCCTACACTCGCAGCGAACGACTTCGCATCCAGCGTCTGAAGCGGCTTTTCTCCGGTGCATTTGCCTATGTAGACCTGGAGGAGGATCTGCAGCACAGCGGACTCGAACAGGCAGCTGCTGATCACAACATAAAAGTCATCCGCTCTTTCCATGATATGCATCAGGTTCCCGGAGACTTTCTCAAACGCATCACACGTATTGCTGAACAGGGAGAAATTCCCAAGGCGGCCGTCATGCCGACCAGCTTTGCAGATGTCAGCCGCCTCTTTTCCTGTGCAAAAGAGCTGGAAAAAATTGATCGCAAGATACTGATCGGTATGGGAGTATTCGGTGTCCCCACCCGCATTCTCTACCGAAGATGCGGTTCCATGCTTACCTTCTGTGCCGGTGCGGGAACCAGGAGGGGAGCACCCGGGCAGCTTACTCCCGAACAGCTCAAAACGCTCTACAGAGCCGACACAATAAGTGCAAAGACAGCTGTCTACGGTATTATCGGAAACCCGGTCATGCATACCGCCTCACCTGCCATCCATAATTCCGGGTATATGAAACTTGGTATTGATGCCGTATATGTTCCCTTCCATGTCGACGATATCAGAAACTTCCTCAACTTTGCCGAAGCAAACGAAGTGAGAGGGTTTTCTGTTACAATTCCGCACAAAAAGCAGATTCTACCCTTTCTCGGCAAAGTATCACGGGAGGTAAAGCAGATCGGCAGCTGCAATACGGTGATCCGTGAGAAAGGTTTGTGGAAGGGCATAAACACCGATTACTACGGATTCCTGCACCCTATACTAGAAGACCTTGAAACCGGATTGATCCGCAAAGCCCTGGTCATCGGGGCCGGGGGTGCTGACCGGGCAGTTGTCTGGGGCTTGCGCAATTTTTCAGCCCATGTCGGTATTGTCAACCGTACCCACAGTTCGGCTGTAAAGCTGGCCGAGGAGACCGGTTCCCGTGCTTACAGTACTTCCGAGCTGGAGGAGCTGCGGGAAGCGGGCGATGAGAGTGTTCAGTTTGATCTGGTGGTGCAGACGACCAGTGTCGGCATGGAACCTGATATCACTGCCGATCCCCTGCCATCCTATCGCTTTCGAGGTGATGAGATCGCCTACGATCTCATCTATACCCCGAAAGTGACGAAATTCCTGCAGCGTGCCAGCCAGGCAGGCTGCAGAATTGTCTATGGCTATGAGATGCTCTATCAGCAGGGAGTGCTGCAGTTCAAGTCATTCACCGGAGTCGACTATCCTCAACAGCTATGAGAATCTGATCACACCGGTGAATAGATTGATTCCCGCAGTTTCCGCAACACAGCTATCTTGCGGACCAGAAAACTGACAGACTCTCCCGTGGGCAACAGGAGTCCCTGTATGGTGCTGTTTGCCTGATTCTTATCAAGTAATCTGGGTTTAATCAAGGAAATCTGATCCGTCCCGTCAGATTGTTTCATATGGACTTCCAGCAGTTCGTTACCGGAGGCTATGGCTATACGGCAAAGATTTAGTTTTCCCTGATAATCAAGACCGCCAGCTTCCCAGACCGTGCGGTTGATATCAGCTTCACCAAGCTGTTCAGCTGATAGTATCAGCTTTTTTTCTATTCTTGCCGCAAGGTTGCGAAACCCGCTCTCCGAGAGCCGCATTGCAGCAAGCTGCTCCCTGAGGCCACGCTGGATTTCTTCAGCGAATTCATCTGTCTGCCGGGAGGCGCTGTCAGCCAATGCAGCTACCCGTGCTGTCTGAACCGGATTGACGGTCCAGTTCTCTGTGATGCAGCGCCACTCCTGCGCAGAGAGCAAACGGAACCGTTTGATTGTGCCGTGCAGAGTTGCACTCTCTATTTCTGCAAATCCAGGGGAGGTTACACTGGGGATATGAGATACACCGATCCCGTTCAGACCCTCTATCCATACCTGGCGTGTGTCGGGATTCATGAGAAGCACTTCGGGTGTGATTTTCTCAATGATATGGTCACTGATCTGAGGAATACTGTCAACGACTCTGCACAGCGCGGCATCGAGCCTGATGATCACTCCGCAATAGATTGTTGCCCGCCTGAACTCAGCATACCAGTGCCTGATGGAGGCGATCAGATGCTGTGGTATCGTGTCACGGGCATGAGCCTTCAGAAATTTGATTACAGCATCAACGGATATCCCAATTTCGTAGGCACGGAACAGACTATCCTTGCTGATTTGGAAATGGCAGGTGATACCCAGGCGATCAACTTCAGTGAAGGTGGCTAGGAAAAGCTGCTGATCAATGGGAGGAGCAGCTGTCGGTATAACGGAGTAATCCGTATCAATTATCAGCCACTTACCCGCATCAGTAGGCTGAGGCGGCTGTACTTCAGCTATGAAAAGCTTCCTGAGGGCAGTTGCACAGTGGGGATTGAGGCGATAACCCGAAGCTTCCTTTTTCTGCTCATGCAGCAGCAGCCTGTGTGCTGTGAGGGTAGCAAGCAGCAGCTGTGGTACAACCGATAGCTGGTGATCCTGGAGCTCTCTTCCGGTAAGTTCAATCAGATGGGTCAGATAGTCCTGTGATAGCAGGAAACCAGCGGTTCTCTGCAGGAGAGCGAGAATTCTGCCAAGCAACTCAAACGAGGTTGCTCTGCATGGCAGCTGCGCACCCCTGCATAGCGAGAGTGCAATAAGATTGTTTGGTTCCAGCAACTGTGGTGTGGCAGAGAGCTCCCCCAGTACTTCATTGGAGAGCGTATAGACCTTCTGCTGAACAGTCTGAAGTACTCCAAGGGTGGAGAAAGCTGCAGTAACCAAGTCAACGGTACTCTCTAGCTGCCGGAGTTGCATTTCCTCCTGCACTCCGGTGAACACCTCCATGATCTTATTGCGATCCCGGGCCGTAAGCGGAGTATGCGGATCTGCCGGCAACACCATACGCTCCTGCAGGAACATGGAGAGCATCCCTGTGATGAAAAAAGGCTGGAAAAGTGGATTTATGGAGATTACGGCAGCTTCACTTACTGCTGTTGCTGCAGTACCATCGGATCTGCGCTCCCTTGGAATCAAATGCTCGACACTCAGAGCTTCTGCTTTGATAAGGGAATCAGTCAGAAGTGGGTTGATATGCAGCGAGCCTGTATGGTGTTCGGGCAGCAGTATCAGACGCTCCTGCAGATTTATCAGACGCTGCCGGAACATATAGTACTCCATACTTGATGCGGTGAGACGGTAGAGGTCGTCAGGCAGAAGAGTGTCAAAAAGATATGCGAAGGTGCAGAGCCGGCAATCCAGGGGGTCAAGCAGTGCTATGATACGTTTGACATTACTCTTTGCGGTGAAAAACCTGGTCAGGTCCCGTATGATGTCGGGTTTATGAAAAGGTGTCGTTACGGTTACCAGATAATTTCTTGCTATATAGAAGAAGGTCTCATCAGGCAGCGAGTGAAGAAACCGGCTGAATGCAGTATTTCCCATCATCAGTCCCAGCTCTCAATATGATATTTATACCCCTGTTCCACCAGGAATTTCTGCCGGTTGGCAGCAAAATCCTCTTCAGTGGTAAAGCGGGATATCAGTGAATAGAAATGGGAACCATGCTTCTTGGGTCGCAGGATTCGTCCAAGACGCTGGGCCTCTTCCTGACGGGAACCGAAGGTCCCGGAGATCTGGATTGCAACAGATGCGTCGGGGAGGTCGATGGCGAAATTGGCAACCTTGGAGACAATAAGGATGTTGATTGAGCCGGAACGGAAGGCATCGTAGAGCTCTTCCCGCTTTCTGTTTGGGGTCGCCCCGGTAATGATCGGCATGCCGAGATCATCGGCAAGCTGTTGCAGCTGGTCGATATACTGCCCGATGATGAGGATATAGTCATCGGGATGGTTGGCTATAAGCTGACGGACAACCTTCACCTTTTCCGGATTCTCGGCAGCGATCCGGAATTTTCTGCGCCTGTCGGATATGGCATAATCGAGTTCGAGATCATGGGCAAGGGGAATGCGTATCTCATAGCAGTGTGCTTCGGCTATCCATCCGTGCTGCTCAAGTTCCCGCCAGGGAACATCGTAGCGCTTGGGCCCGACAAGCGAGAACACATCTTCCTCCCGGTTATCCTCACGAACTAGCGTAGCGGTCAGTCCCAGACGGCTGACCGCCTGAATCTCTGATGTGACCTTGAAGACCGGGGCAGGAAGCACGTGTACCTCGTCATAGATGATCAGCCCCCAGTCATTTTCCGTAAAGAGCGTGAAATGGGGGAAATCACTTTCCCGGTCTCTCCTCCAGGTGAGTATCTGGTAGGTGCAGATGGTGATCGGCCTGATCTCCTTGCGATCGCCTGAGTACTCCCCGATATCCTCTTCGGGTATGTCCGTCTTGTCACGCAGCTCATGCATCCATTGGTGTACTGCCGCTATGTTGGTGGTGACAATGAGGGTATGGGTCTGTAACCGTCTCATGATACCGATCCCGATAATGGTCTTGCCTGAACCGCAGGGAAGCACGAGGGTCCCATATCCAGTGGAGCGGTCACCGAGAAAGGCGGTTACGGCACTCTGCTGGTATTCACGGATAACAAAGGGATATCCGGATCGTGAGGTCTCCAGCAGTGAGAAGCGGTAGGGCTTACCCGGCTTGAGCGGAATTCTGTCATCAACCGGGAATCCGGCCTTGATCATCTGAAGCTTGAAATCACCCCTGCTGTAGCGGTGGATGCAGAGGAAGTTACTCTGCTCCTCATCCTCAAGGTGATTTGGGGAGTACCCGGCAACATCATCAGGGGAAAACTCTTCAGGAGCTGGGATGAAGAGAGCTCCAATCTCCTTGCGTCCTTTAACCTCAAGCAGTGTCTTTCGATCCGGAAAGGCTACGAAAAGGTGGGTCTGCAGGGAACTGATTTCATGCATGGTGATCGAACCGTAGCGGGCCAAGGTGTCATGAATGAAGAAACTCACATGCTCCGGCAGCGGGAAACGTGACAACTCCTGCAGCTGTTCAATGACCCATGCGGCACCGATACCTGCCGATGCGGCATTCCAGAGGGAGATCGAGGTCAACGAGTAGGTATGCATGTGCTCGGGAGACTTGATAAGTTCAGCAAACCGGGAGACAATGGCCTGTGCACTGACGAACAGCGGGTCGTGCACATCTATCAGGATAGTCCTGTCCCCCTGGACGATCAGGGGTTTGCTGGTTGCGTACATGGAATCAGGCATAAGGGACAGTATAGCGTAGATCCGGTTTTATGTCACTCGGCAGGAAAAAATTTGCAGCTATCAGCATCAACAGCGGTAGAGTTCCGTACGGCGGTCAATAAGTATATCGTTGCTGCGGGATACCCGCTTGTTGTCGGCTTCAGAGGGCTCTATGTCAATGATGACCAGCTCTTCATCACTGCGTCCCGATGCGGCCAGGATGGCCCCGGAGGGTGAGGTGATCTGGCTTGCTCCGGTAAAGGTACACTCCATGGAGTCGATTTTTTCGGTTCCGGTCCGGTTGGCAAGGATCCAGAAGATACGGTTTTCCATCGATCGGACCCTGGTGGTCAGCTGTGCATACCCCTCAAGTACCAGGTTGGATGGGTGGCATACAATCTCGACTCCCTGGAGGGCTAGAGAGCGGGCTGCTTCGGGAAACATATGGTCAAAGCAGACAAGCATTCCAAGGGATGCCCCCTTGTAGTCGAATACCGCATACTCATCATCCCCAGGATAAAACTGTCCCTTCTCGGTATTGAACAGATGTGTCTTGCGGTAATTGCGCAGTACTCCTCCAGGTGCAGCAAAGAGGGCGCTGTTGTAGAGCAGGGGTCCTACGCGTTCGATGTAGCCATACACGAAGGCACAGCCTGTACGGTCGGCCAGACGGCAGAAGGTCTCGCTGCTGGGTCCCGGAACCGTCTCTGAAAGTTGCCGCACCGCTTCTCGATCCTTGAAGAGATAGCCGCTTACGGCCAGTTCTGGAAGCACCAGCAGGTCTGCCTCGACACACTGCAGGCGTGCTTCAAGGAATGCGAGAGTTTCCGTGGGAGAATGAAAGCCAGGGCAGTACTGGTAATATCCTACTCTCATTGCGCAGATCCCTCACCGGCAACTGCAGGCAGACGAGTTGTAAGAATCATGCTCACGGAAGCACTGATGGATTGATCCCCCTCTATGGAGAATAGATGATCGGATGCAGCTGCATAGATGCTGTCCCGCTCAACGAAGAGCCTGTGGAAAGCACTTTCCGGATCTTCACACTCCAGAAAGGGGGGGATACCTGATCTCATGATACGGCTGAACAGCACACGCTCACTCTGCCTGATATAGCAGAGAGAACCGATTGCCTCATGAAGGTATGCCATCAGCCTGAGATTGTCACACGCTCCCCCGCCGAGGGCCAGTACCAGAGGCTTTCCCTGAGTTCCCCATCTTGTCAGGAAGCGGGCAATCGCCTCATACTCGGCGGCCATGAACCGTTCCTTGCCATATTGCCGGTAGAACGTCCTGATACTCACGGGAGCCTCATTGAGAGTTTCCGCTAAATAGGCAAGGATGAGATCGTCGGAGTCATGAAACTCATACCGCAGGGTACGGGCGATATGTCGTCCAAGGGTACTTTTCCCGCTGTGCTTGATTCCGCAGAAAAATAGGGGGGTGGTAACCGATGCGATATCTGGTCCGCTATTCATCGGTATCTCCCTGCTGTGGTTCTCCCTCCGGTAGTGTTACCGTTGGGTTGATATTGTCGATAAACACTTTCCGGTTGTAGCGGGCTTTCCGGCATGCAATGAAGGTGGTATGGACACTTATGATAGCAAGCAGCCAGAGCAGGGCCGCAAAGAGCGGGATGAGGGCTGTCAGGAGGTCACGACCCTGAAGGGGAGCTGAAGACCGGTTTGACGCACTTGCAAGGAGCGCGGGAAAGCGATGGAGGGCAAACAGGAGTGCAGCTGCGGTCGGCAGCAGCCAGTAATACCCCCATCGCCTGAAAACTGCAAAGACGCAGTAGAGTATGGTGACAACGTGCAGTACCATTTCAATCACCAGAAGATAGAAGATATCCATTTCTGCTCCTGTGCAAGGGCAAGAATCCCTTCCAGAGTAC
>CAZSBC010000137.1:0-8578 GCA_964605195.1 uncultured Spirochaetales bacterium
GTAGCCAGAGTTGCCGGGGTCAGCTCGGCAACCGTATCGCGGGTATTCAACATGCCGGAGAGGGTCTCCCCGGATAAGGTGCAGGCTGTGCTGCATGCCGCCGGTAAGCTGGGATACACTCCCAATAAATCGGCCAGCACGCTGCGACGGCAGGGAACGGGAACGATAACCCTGCTGGAATTCAGAAAACCGGAGCGCCCCTACTACTGGGGCAACTCCCGGGACTTCAACTGGTTCTATGCCGATGTGATCAGGGGCATCCATGCAATACTGCGGGATACAGCGTTCACGCTGGAACTGCAGACTATCGATGATCCGGCTGACATCGTTGCCCTCCAAGATACGAGTGACGGAATTCTCTGCTACGATACCGATCGTAGAGAGGAGATAGAGGCAGTCAGTGCCCTCGGGATCCCCTATGTGCTGGCCCACCATACAGAATCCTATGCGGGCTATACCCACTGCTCAACCGACAACCGTGCCGGAGGGTACCTCCAGGCCAGGTATCTCCATCAGAGCGGTGTAACGGCACCCCTCTACATCACCTCCTTTCTCGACACTGTTCCCCAGCATGCCGAGCGGCTGGCAGGTTTCAGGAGCTGCTGCAGTGAGCATGGTATCAGTGAACCGATGATTCTGGAATTCTCGGATGAACCGCATAGCGAGCTGGCAATAGCCAGATATGGCTGGAAACTGCTTGAAGCCGGGGCCTGTGACGGGGTAGCCGCCGTCAACGACATATCCCTGGCCCGCTTCTGCAACTCCATCATCATGCAGGGCAGCTCAGGGAGAACCGGTCTGTTCCCGATGTGCGGGTACGACGCGGCCCCCTTCAGGCATCTGCTGCCCTATGCCTTTGCCAGTGTCGATATCAGGCCGGCAGAAATCTACCGGCGGGCGACAGCCTGCCTGGTACGTATGCTTTCTGCCGGCTCCCCCGCCTCGGTCGGGGAGCCGGCAGAGCTGACGGTCACTCCGGAGCTTGTCCTGCCGTAGGTGAAGCGGTATCGAATTTTCATGCTCATCGTTGCCGATAGCCTGACATAATTACTATACTATATTGCATCGGATGTTACCGCTAATCGCTGGCAGCCGGTACCCTGTAGTACATTCCCCGAAACAGCCGTACCCGCCAGACGGGTGACACCTCTCGATTTTACAAGGAGATACGCACAGATGGCATATACAAGGAAAGCAAAGGGTGCAATCGTCAGAAGACTCGGAGCGAATGTGTTTGACAACCCTAAGTATGACCGGCTGCTGAAACGCAAGCCGCACGGTCCCGGGCAGGCAAAAGGTGCCCGGAGGCGCAGTAAGGAGAGTGAGTTTGCCCTGCAGCTCAAGGAGAAGCAGAAGCTGCGCTTCGCCTACGGCATGAACGAGCGGCAGTTTCACAACACCTTCAGGAAAGCCAAGCAACAGGGGGGCCAGACTGGAACAAACCTGCTGGTACTGCTGGAGCGAAGGCTTGATAACACCGTGTACCGGCTCGGCCTGGCAGCCACCCGGTCCCAGGCCAGGCAGCTCGTCTCGCATGGGCACATATCAGTGAATGGGAGCCGGGTAAATATTCCCTCCTATCTCATCAGGGAGGGGGATAGCGTATCAGTACGTGCAGGCAGCGCGGTGCAGAAGATGGTACGGGAGAAGATAGCTTCGGCCCGGAAACCGGTCCCTGCCTGGCTTGCCCTCGATACCGATGCATTACGGGGAACCGTGCAGCGCTACCCCTTCCGGGATGACATTCCCATAGCAGTTAATGACCAGATGGTGGTTGAATATTACTCAAGATAAGTACGTCCGGAAGATCTGTACGTATGACAGCCAGCAGTCCTGCAGGCTGTCTGCAGTTCATGGGGCTGAGGGTTTGGCAAACCGCTTTTTTGCCCAGACTATTCTCTGCATGATACCGATAGTGGTACCGGCAGTAAGGAGAGCGTAGAGCAGCTGCAGGTAGCTGGGGAAGATGAAGAAGAGGGTATACAGAAGAATGGTTTCAGTACCCTCCACCAAGCCGCCCGGCATAGCCACTGTCGTGAACTGTCGTTCGGTTTCGTCAGGATTTTGCTTTGTATCGCTTGTCTCCTTCTGCAGGATCCTCTCCAGTGACTCCCTCCTACGTTTCTCCAGGAGAGCCGAGAGATACATCCATGAGGCGGCGTTGATGTAAAAGACACCCAGAAGGAGTGCCAGGAGAATCCAGTCGGCTGTTGCTGTGGCGGTGTGCAGCGTCATGGCCAGGGGGACAGTGGCATATACGATGAAATCCAGCAGGATATCGAGATAGCCCCCAAAATCACTGCTGCGGCCGGTATGTCTGGCAACGGTTCCGTCAAGCCCGTCAAGGATCCTGTTGATAATCCACAGTACCAGTGCCAGGGGAAGGTTATGAAGGAGGATGGCGGCAGCGGTAAGCATACCGGCACTGAAGGCAAGGATGGAAATGGCGTTTGGTGAGAGATAGTTTCCGATGAAAGCGGCCGGACGATAGAGGAGTCTCTCTTTCAGTACTCGCATTTTGTCATCGATCATCGGCAGCTCCTCCGGTTGTGGCGATTACCCGTATATAGTCAATGTAGGCAGTGGCCGAGGATCCGGTATTATCGGTATCGCCCATGATTGCCAGGCTGGCAGTTGCCGGCGGCTCTTTCCCGAAGGCCCTGAGGTAATCATCAATGAGATTAACCCGGTACTCCCGCCATTTTCCCAGGTTCCCGGCTCCCTCCTCTACGGGAATCATCATGGCCCGGGCAGTAAAGGGGTTGGGTATTGCCCACTGTTCGTGCTCCCGGTTGGCCCAGATGTAGTTGAGACTGGCCATCGGGGGGTACTCCCCGTAAAGGGCCTTGGCTGCTTCAAAGGCAATCCGTTCAAAGAAACTAACTTCAGCAGGATCGTAGGGGAAGAGCACATAGATGCGGACAGGGTAGTCATCACCGGATTTCTTCGTGGCATTGCCCTTCGATATGATGTTCTCGGCTCTCCATCGCCATTCGATTACCGGGAAATCATTTACGGGGAATGTTTCGGTAAAGATAATTCCCGATGCGCTTGAGACGCTCTCAATTTTCAGGATACTGTTCTCGCCCTCCTCCACGATGGAGTATGAGGTGTGCTTGTCGATCTTATCAAAAAAGAGATCATCCCAGCTCACCATGCTTGAGAATTCTTCATATACAGCCTCTGCTGCAGAAAGCTCCTGTAGCGATGCTGCAGAATGGGCAAGGGCTAGGGTGAGTGTGAGAATCACTATCTTCATCGTTACGGTTCTGTCTGTTCTGATCATTACATGCTCCTACCCGGTTGCTCCCCGGTAGTGAAAGAGGAACCGGAGATACTTTCGCACCCGCTCATTGAAGAGTTTGGGTGCTGCATAGCTGCCGGCACTCTTTTTGTGGATCTCACCGAATGTGGGATAGGGGTAAACAGGCCCCATCATCCGAGAAAACTTCCATTTTCCCCTGACAGCAAAGAGAGAGGGGGTTATCAGCTCTCCTGCGTGGGCTGAGACGATCTGGGTCCCCAAAACCCGCTCCTTCGGGTCGAGGAGTACCTTGATCCTGCCGGCAGTCTCTCGCTCGGCATTGGCCCGGTCAATCTCCCCGATCTCAGTCATATGGACAGTGTAGCTGATACCAGCTTTCTGCGCCCTCTTTTCGTTGAGTCCTACCGATGCAAATTCGGGATCGGTGTAGGTGGTCCAGGGGATGTGGTTGTAGCTGAAATTCCCGGGAAGATGGAGGGCGAGGGTTTTCACGGCAAACGATCCCTCAGCCCCGGCGGTATGGGTGAAGAGAAAGTTGCCGTTCACGTCCCCGATTGCCAGGATGTTCTTCCTGCTGGTCCGAAGCTTCGCATCCACCGGGATGTAGCCGTCCTCGCTCCTGATACCGGCCACAGCAAGGTCCAGGGATGCTATGTTCCCTGTTCTTCCCAGGGCAACAAGCAGCTCTTCAGCTGATATTTCGTGCGATTGGCCGTCACGTGTGTAGGTGACAGTCTTGTGCATACTTTCAGATTCAGCTACCGATACGATTTCGGCATCGCAGATCACCTCGACCCCGTCCGCTTCCAGCTGCTCCCGGATCAGGGCGGCCATATCCTCGTCTTCCCTTGGCAGGATATGGGTAGCTGCATTGATGATAGTTACCTGCACGCCGAAACGGGCTAAAGCCTGGCTCAACTCCACTCCGATCGGGCCTCCGCCAAGGGTGATCAGGGATTTGGGAAACTGCTGCAGGGAGAAAATGTCTCTGTTTGTCAGGTAGGAGATAGTATCGATACCGGCTATGGGGGGTATTCTCGGGGAACTTCCGGTTGCAATGATGATGTTGGGTGCTGAGAGCACCTTCCCGTCCTCAAGTGCAATTTCGGTAGCAGAACGGAATCTGCCGGCCTGCAGGAAGACTTCAACCCCCATCTCCGTGAAACGTTCGGGTGAGTCGTGCGGGGCAAGATCCGCTATGACGCGCTGGATGTGCTGCATGATATCTGAGGCATTCCCCGGAACGAGGGTCTGTTTAGGAAGCCCGTAGTACTGAGCTGTCTCTATGAGATGCTGTACCTTGGCGCTCTTGAGCAGGGTCTTGCTGGGGACGCACCCGAAGTAGAGGCAGTCTCCGCCCATATGCTCTCGCTCAACGAGGGCACACTTCATGCCCAGCTGGGCCATTCCTGCCGCTGCTGTCAGCCCGGCGGCACCGCCGCCGATGATGATGATGTCATGGCTCTGCATGCGTGTATCCTCCGTTTTTTCGCCTGTGGCGTATTTTCTTCACGGCAACCGGAATGAGGCTGAGCAGGCCCAGAAGCACAAGCGCTATCAGGGCTTCATAGGGGAACTGGGCCTTTCCTGGTTCCAGACTTGCTCCGGCATATCCCAGGTATGCATAGACAAAGGAGCCCGGGATTATCCCGAGGGAGGTAGTCCAGAGGAATGTCCTCACCTTGACGGATGTCACGCCCGCAAAGAGGTTGACCAGGAAAAAGGGGAAGAGTGGTATCAGTCGCAGGGTGAGCAGGTAGCTGTGGCCGTTCTGGGCAATTTCCCGGTTGAACTGGGTAAGTTTGTCGCTGTAGCGCCTCTGGATTGATGTGCCGAGCAGCAGACGTGCTGCAAGAAAGACCAGCAGGGCCCCGGCGGTTGCCCCGATGTTGATGAAGAGGGTGGCAGCAAGCGATCCGAAGAAGAAGCCTCCCGATATTGAGAGGACGGTAGCTCCGGGTACGGAAAAGGCTACAACGACAATGTAGACTCCAATATAGGCCAGCACAAAGAGCAGGTAGTTGTTTTCGACCACGCTCAGGAGGGTATCCCGCTGATCGACTATCCGTGAGAGATCTGCCAGATCGCCCAGCGCCGTGAACCTGAACAG
This sequence comes from uncultured Spirochaetales bacterium, assembly GCA_964605195.1. Classification (GTDB taxonomy): domain Bacteria; phylum Spirochaetota; class Spirochaetia; order JABMQR01; family JABMQR01; genus CAZSBC01. The sequence continues at coordinate 5,376 of CAZSBC010000137.1, forward strand.
CAGGAAGATGGAAAGGAGAAGCAGGACAAACACTGCTGTTCTTATCACTATTTGTTTCATGGTACCGTTCCCGGGTAGCGGCTTGGATTTCCGCAGGGCTGCTGAAAAGCCTGCCTGAACGGATACGCCTTCCCCGATGATCTCAATATACTTACTGGGAAGGGAATTATCAAATAAATTCACAAATTATGTGAACAAAAAATGTTGCGGGAAACTGTCAATACCGCTCCAGCTGTGGTAGTATAGAGATGAGCTGCAATACACTGTTACATGATGAGGTGAGAAGATGCTTGAGAAAAGAGCGCTGGGAACTACGGGCATATCGGTGAACCCGATCGGGATCGGGCTCTGGGCTATGGGGGGGAAGAGCTGGGGGCCGACGGATGATGCCGAATCGCTTCAGGTCCTTGAACGGGCCCTTGATATGGGAATCGATTTCTTTGATACCGCCGATGTCTACGGTGACGGGCACAGCGAGGAGCTGCTCGGCAGATCCATGAAGGGTCGCCGGTCACGCTTCATTGTCGGGACCAAGATCGGCTGGCAGCAGTTCGACCGGAAGAATAATGCTTCTGCCTACACCACCCCGGAGAAGGTGATTGCGGGGGTTGAGACGAACCTGAAGCGGCTGCAGACCGATTACATCGATGTCCTTCAGTGGCATGTGGATTTCCGTGAACCAACCATGGAGGCCGTAATTGCCGGCTGTCAGCGTCTGAAGCAGAAGGGCAAGATCAGAGCCTACGGGCTCAGTGCAAGTGATGCAGCATATATCAAGGAATTCAGCTCCCAGGATGCCGAAACCCTGCAGATCGATTACAGCATCCTCAACCGCACTCCCGAGAAGGAGGTGTTTCCCTACTGCAGAGAACGCAGGATCGGGACAATTATCCGCGGCGGCCTTGCGATGGGGCTGCTCACCGGGAAGTTCACATCCTCTGCATCCTTTGATCCCAGTGACTTCCGCAGCAAGTGGATCACGGATGAGCGGCAGCATGCCCAGTTCCTTGAGGATCTCAGGACGGTCGATCGGCTGAAGGAGGCATTTCCCGGCTATTCACTGGCCCAGCTTGCTCTTCTCTTCATTCTTGGAAACCCGGACGTGGCGGTGGTGATCCCGGGCGCGAAGCGGGTTTCACAACTTGAAGCCAACTTCCATACAGCCGAACTGGAGCCGCTGAGTGGGGAACAGATGCGCCAGATTGATGCGATCGTTGTTCCAGGAGGCGGAAGAAAGATCTGGCCGGCATAACCGCCTGCATCAGGCATCATCCTCTGCCAGGAGGGTGAACTGATTCCTGCGGTACTCCAGGATACCTTCATCACGAAGCCTGCTGAGCTGGGACGACATGGCACTGCGGTCAACGCAGAGGTAGTCGGCTAGCTCCTGGCGATTCAGGTGAATGGTGAATCTGCTGCTGCCGGCCAATCGGGCCTGGGCCGACAGGAACGAGAGCAGCTTCTCCCGTGTCGACCGCTTGGAAAGATGTGCTATCTTTCTGGCAAAGAGCAGCCCCTTATCGGCTATGATGGTGAGTAGGTTGTGCATGATGGCTGCATGCCAGCTGCAGAGCCTGGAGCAGGGGGCTGTGATGTGACGGCTGTTGAAGAGCAGCAGCTCCGATCTCTCTGCTGCCATGGCACTGAACGGCAGCGTGTCAGTAGTGGAAAAGAGGATGGTTTCAGCCAGCGTGCTGCCGGGGCCGAGCTGTTCGATGATGGTCCGGTTACCCCAGAAATCATTGCTGACAATTGAGACGGTGCCTGACAAAATCACCCCGATGGTGGCTGCCGGATCACCGGCATTGAGGATATACTCCTGTTTCCAGAACGCTCTCTCAGTTGCCTGGAAGCAATCCAGGGCTTGGATAACCTCAGCTTCCTCCAGATTGCTGAAAAGCGGACTCCGCATAATTGCTGCAATGTTTCTCATAATTCTTCCTGTTTGTTGCAAATACAACATACGTATCAGATTAACCATAGTATCTTTGCCCCAACATGATCAAGGAGGAAGAAGATGATCACTGCACAAAAACTTGAATCGGTACCGATAATGGATACTGCCCACAAAGTCGACGCCCGGAATCTGCACTCCAGTGAGCATGTCATGGTCACGGTGATCACCCTGCAGCCGGGGCAGGAGCTCAAGAGGCATATTACCCCGGTGGATGTCCTGTTCTACGTGCTTTCGGGGACCGGGGTGGTGCAGATCGGTGACGAGCTGCTCGAGGTGGGGCAAGATACCATGATTGAGAGCCCGAAGGATATTGTACACTGCTGGTACAATCGCGGCGATGCTCTCCTGCGGTTCATGGTGATCAAGGCACCCCGTCCCGACAGGAAGACGGTGTTCGTATCCTGAACAGGGAAGCATATATATACTGAGGCCTGCAGAGAGAGGGAAAACAGATGAAGCTTAGGAACAAGGTAGCGGTGATAACCGGCGGGACGAAGGGCATCGGGCTCGGGATCGCGAGGGAGTTCGTGAAGGAGGGGGCGAAGGTCGTCATCGGCGGACGCAATGAGAGAACCGGCGAGGAGGGGGTGCAGACACTCCTTGAGCTCGGCGGGGAGGCGATGTACGTGCCCTGCGATGTGGGGGACCTGGATAGCCTGCAGAACATCATCGACCGGACGGTGGAGCTGTTCGGGCGGATCGATATCTACGTCTCGAATGCCGGGATAAACGACCCGGAGAAGACGCCCTATCTCGAGATCACGCCGGAGCAGTATGACCGGATCATGGATGTGAACCTCCGGGGGATGTTCTTCGGGGACCAGTATGCGGCCCGGGAGATGGTGCGACAGGGGGAGGGGGGCGTGATCATCAACATGTCCTCGGTCAATGCCTACCTGGCACTGAACATGCAGATGGTCTATACGACGAGCAAGGGGGGGGTGCAGCAGCTAACGAAGGTGCAGGCGGTCGACCTTGCCCCCTACGGGATCAAGGTCAACGCGATGGCACCGGGGCCGATAGCGACCGATCTGCAGAAGAGCGTGGGCTCGGACCCGCAGCTGCAGGACACGATTCTTTCCCGTACCCCGATCGGCAGGATAGGTACAACAGAGGAGTGCGGGCGGCTGGCGGTATTCCTGGCATCATCGGATTCGGACTTCATCATGGGGCAGTCGATCTACAATGACGGGGGCCGGAGTTTCCAGGCCTTCCCGGTACCCGGCTACAAGACCGTTACCGATGC
>CAZSBC010000138.1:0-233 GCA_964605195.1 uncultured Spirochaetales bacterium
ATGTCTATGTCGGTCAGGTTGATAATCTGGAAGTCGATTTTGTAGCCATGAAAAATGGGAGTATTACATATTATCAAGTAGCAGCCACTGTAAGAGAAGCATCAACACTAAAACGGGAATTGATTCCATTACAAAAAATAGACGATCAGTATCCAAAATACATACTTACCCTTGATGATGATCCAATTGCAGACTACGAAGGGATACAAAGGATGAATGCCTTAGAATGTTTA
>CAZSBC010000138.1:243-8573 GCA_964605195.1 uncultured Spirochaetales bacterium
TATCTGACATCTATGCAGGTATACCAAACCAATATTGTCAGTATATGAATCAAAAGTATAATGCTTATAAGTTTGCTTTAAGAGGGTGAGCATAAACATCTTCATGCACAGTATCAGAATCTCAGGTAATTGAATAATCTGAGAACAAATATCTGGTGAGCAGGAAGTCACCCGGTCTTCTACCCGAAATGGCTCCAAGAGTAATCTGTGTGTTCATGCTGAAATTTGCACAAGTGAGCTGATCTTACTGCAGCCGGGGTCATCCCGGCAAATCCATGCATACAGTCCCCGCCTCCTCACATCTCATAATTCATCCTGTGTTCCTGCTTCAGGTGCCTGAAAACGGTATGTTCATCAGGCACCTGTTGCCGATTACGGACTCAGTTGTAATCGGCAAATTCAGAAATCCACTGGAGCTGAAAGAACGCCTCAACGACATCGTGCGGATACTCAAATGGGTTGAAAACCGGACTGAACCACGTGCGCGCTCCATCACTGCTGTAGATAACCGTGTCATCCGAATCGATATGCGGTTTCGTAGAATTCACCGATCCGACCCCCACCCTGGTAGCAGTACTCAACTCAAAGTAATCATCGCTGTAATCGACAACGGTACCGTTGTCCCGGTAGACGAACCGATAGGATGTATCGGCTATCGGGTTGTATTCGGGTCCCGGGTCCAGTTCATTGACCGAAACATAGAGGACAACCGCATTGCCCTCTTTCTGCTGGAAGGAAAAGCTTCTGTAAGCATCTCCCGGAGAGAAGTATAGATCATCCTCAGTATCGGCGGCAGCCTCATTCAGCAGGTTCTGATAGGGATCGGAACTGTAGGCTCCAGTATCGTCAAAGTCATCGACCCAGATGGAGGCCTGCTGCGGAGATCCCACCAGATCAAACAACGTATAATCCCCGGTATTCATTTCCACCTTGCTGACACCGGATTCATAATAATAGACTTTCCCCGGCTCAACATTCACATCACCGGCTCTATCCCTGATACTGGATAACATGAAGGCAGTCCCATCCAGGGAATTTCCCGAGCTATCTTCTCCCGCACACTCTATATCCCACTGATACTCACTGTAGCCTGCTTCCGTATCATCAATGACAACCAGCGCATAGGGGTTTATGATAAACTTCGCATTTGCAAGGGGAGGTGTGCTGAGCGGAGCCGTATGCCGCTCCCCACCGAGATAGTAGGTGCTCTCCCCCGGTTCCTTGTAGTACAGCAAGCCGCTGTAGAGATACCTGACCCCTGGAGAGAGACCGGTATCCGCATACTGCGTGACTGCCCTGTTGATGCTGCTCCAGTCCGACAGGATACGATAGCTGGTATCACCAAGGTTCTGATCCTCGGTAATGGAGGATACCGTTGCTGGTATGCCGGGGAACGTGCTACAGGTACTGCAGCCCCTGCGGATCAGGATCATTCCGGTGTAGAGCTGCCCATCCTCGGGATAGGACCAGGAAACGCTGTTCTCGATGCTGCTGATATTTGACCCGGAAATCTCTGCCAGCGACGGGACTGTGGGAGTGAGCGTAAAGTGATACTCATCTGAGGTAGTCATATCCTCCGCGGTTATCGTAAGGGTGAAATCGTTCGCGGTCCCAATCTGTACGGGAAGGGCAATATTCCTGGCACTCCCGTGACTCAGTGAGACCGGGGCAGAACCGAGCGTGGTATTCTGGAGCTCAGCCGAATGGATACCATCCTCGGAGTAGACCGTGATATTGAAGTCATCATAATAGAGGGGTTTGTTCCTTCCGATCAGGTCAGCCATATGGTAACTCTGGTCACCCTTTGCCACCACGATATCGGTCAGGAGCGTATTGCTGCTGGGTTCCGCGTACAGCGGATCATCATCAACATCGTCATCCTCACCATCACCGTCGGTATCCCGGCAGCCTGGCAGCGTCCCTTCCTGAATCTCCCGTAAATCATCCCAGCCGTCCTCATCGGAGAACCTGGTTGTATCATCACTGCCGAATATCTTCTCGATACGCAGCGGCACCCCGTCCCGGTCGGCATCCGTTGAGTAGATGAACTCAACGGTATCCTGGGCGACAACCTCTATGCTCCCCAGGTCATACGTTGCATCAAGTATCGAGTAGTATTCGGTTGCATCCCCATGGGTATGCGCAATTATCCAGTAGGCATTGTTTGCCGCGTCGTTGGAGACGCCGTTGATGGTATCGATACCTGCATGCGTATTGTAGGTACCAAGTGCATAGGATACCTGAATTGTCTTGAGCATATCATCAAGGGGAATCGGGTTATAGAGATCGTTTATCGAGGTGAAGTCGGGATTGATGCGCGTCTTGGCTGCGACATTATACATCTCAACGGACTTCTCCTTCCCCGGCCCGTAATCGATGATAATCTCCGAGGTCAGTGCCGCGACATTCGTGAGGGCATCGGTTATCTCCTTATCACCAATCTCAACGCTGCAGGAGCTGATGGAGAACCTGATCTCCCTCGTGTCCCGGAACACCTCAAGGGCTTTCTCGAACGGCAGGGTCGTATCGCTGAACTCGATAATGTCACTGCTGTCGCCGGGTCCCAGGATAACGGTACTGTCCGTATGCGCCGACCCCTGCTCCAGCGTGGTTATTGTGGAGACAAGCTGCTCATTCGCAGGATCCACCTGATAGGCCGTGAGCTGCAGGTCACGCAGCGTGTAAGAAATGCAGCCGCTGTTTACAAAGCGCACACCGACCCCGATCGCCCCGCCTGAAGAGGTCAGGGTCTTACCCGTTGTCACTGATTCCGCCTCGGAGGCCTCCATCGTATTTGTGTAGGTATCAGAACTGGAGAGCGAACAGGAGCTTTCGGTAGAGTTTGTGAAGGTCGCCTCCTGCCCTATTGAGAAATTCCAGTTCCATTCCGCCCCATCCATACCAAACTCGAAACCGAGGCTTTCCGAATAACTCTGTTCATGCCCCACAGTCCTGGACAAACCCTGGTCATCGGTATGTGAGTATTCGGAACCGTTTGTGTAGGTCAGCGTTGAGGAGACCTCCTCCTCATTCTCTATCTGGTAGAAGAATTCCACGGAGGACTCTGTTGCCAGCTCCATATCCACCCGGGGGATGTCAGCGATGACAGGAGAGAATTCAATGCCGTTGGTATTATTGAACATGCGCACCTCTTCCGAGTCAGACCAGCTGTCCCCGTCAGAGTCGCTCTCATAGATATCGGTGAACGAGGTATTGCGCTCAAACTCATTCGTCAGGCCGTCCCCGTCAATATCATCATCAAACCTGTTCTGCCTGGTATCACCATCCTTGTCCCCAGTCGGGTTATAGACCGTCATATCACCGAAGAAGATCTCCTCGCAGAATGTCCTCGAGTAGAGCTTCCCTGCTTCGGCAGCATACGCTATGAGATACTTACCGTCGTTGTTCGCGTAATTGAACGAGAGCGGTGATGTGTAGGCCACACAGTCATAGTTCTCCCCGAAGGTATGCTCCTCATCCGGTACTGCCGGGAGGGACTGATAGGTGTAGTACATCACTGCATCACCCTCACTCTGCAGGATGATATTCCTGGTCTGGTTGGTTGCAGGATCATCATTGGAGACAGTAACGGGAGCTGCCCTGGAGAGCTCTAACGTCCTGACTATCCTGGAGGCTGAATCATCCGGGGCAACCGCAACGGCAACCATGTAGCGGTCCCCTGTCAGGTTCACGAAGGTCTTTGCTGTATCACCGCCCTCCTGCACCGCGTCATCCAGGTACCAGGTAACGGATTCCGGCGTGATCCCGTCATCGATGGCTACCTCGAACTCCGCTGTTGTACTGGTGGTCCCCTGCAGTCTCAGATCAACAACGGCATCCACAATCTCCAGGTCGGCAGACTGCTTTCGCGCATAGAGCCTTCCAAACGTGACAGCCGTCGCATAGATCGTTCCCGAGGTATCAAGGGTAAATGGCGAGGTATACTCGACGGCGTTACTCAGGGTGTCGTTGAGGGGTTCAAAGGCATAATAGATCTTATCCGCACCCTGGCATTGCAGAGAGACATGCTGGGCCTCATAGTACTTCCCGCTCTCCACCGAGAGCTCAATATCTTCAGTCCTTCTCAGGATTTGCTCGTCACTGTAGAAGAGGCCGTTCCGCTCGCCGATCACCGTGACCGCATAGGTATCCCCCGTCAGGTCCGACAACTCAATGATTGCATCGGTCGCATCTGACTTGACCCCATTCACCCACCACTGGTATCGCTCCATGGGGACCAACGAATAGGCCACCAGCCTGGTCGATGACAAGGTCCCTGATTTGTAGAGAATAGCAATCTCGGCACTCTCCGTAGCATTGATTACTGTTATACCGACAGCTTTGCTGCATGGAATGACCTCTGACCACTCTCCGGTCTTCCCCTGGTCGGTGATCCGGATCTGCACGAAGAAGTAGCCCTCTGCCAACGAAGAGATATCGTACTCACTTACCCCCAGATCGTTCGCCGCAAGGAGGATATTCGACATATCCATCTCATCGCTTATCCGTAGGTCATACGTAGCAGTATCCGAAGAGCCTTCCCAGCGCAGTACCGCATCGGTGGAGTTGCTCAAGACAACCTCCGGCACGATCCCCAGCTCCTTCTCACTGCACCAGAACCCCTTGAGGCTCTTCCCCCCTTCCTGGAAGACGGGTCGTATCCTGTATGCGAGCACATCCCCATACGAGAACGATCTCTGGGACGGCACGCGATAGGAAGATTCCACCGTCTCGACGGTCCACCGCTCTTCTCCGTCAAAGAGCTGGATCTCATATCCCGCTGCCCCCTCGACATCATTCCAGTCAAACTCGGGTGCAACGGAAGTCGTCTCATCGGAATCAGAGAAATTCATGTATTCCAGGCAGCTCGTGAAGGCTGCAGAAACTGAGGCAGACCAGTTACCCCATCCGCTCTCATCCCTGGCCCGTACCCGCCATCGGTACTGCCCGGAGGCAAGCTGCAGGTCGGCAACCCATATCTCGTTCCCGGTGAAATCATCCCGGTCATAGAGGACAGCGGTAAAGTCAGCATCATCCCCGGCAGCCACCTGAATATGGTACTGCGTTGCCGGTTCATACTTCGCAACGAAAAAATAGCCGTAGCGCACAGCATCGTAGCGGTTGTATTCATCCAGGGGCCGCACATCATTCAGGGAATCAACGGTTACATCATCTCTTTCTGTAATGAACGGGCATGAGACACAGATGATTCCAACAACACAACATAGCAATATAACTGCAGTTCGTTTCATAATCCTTCCTATCAATCGCATGGCACCTATCTAGACATCGATACAGGTCCCGGTAACAGCTTCAGAACATCCGGATGGGACGCACAGAGCGGGTATCCTTTTTTGCATAGAGCCCGGTAGCGCCTGAGCTCCCAAAATCAAAGGTATAGGCATAGTTGTCACTTGATTCCCGTGAGGTCCAGTAGACGGAATCAAACCCGCCGATACCCTGAGCGTAGAGGACCTGCCTGATGCGGGCAAACTCCCAGCTTGACGGCAGGTACCAGTCCGAAACCCCGCCGAAATCAGAGTCCGCACAGGCTTTGGCCGCCACGGACCCGTCATTGTAGGTGTGGGTTGTGAAGAGGTCCGGGTTCTCATAATAGGGATCCCCGGTGGCAGCATCGACCAGGGCATCATGGTACGCAACGATACTCCCGGTATTTGTCTTCCCGGCCCCGATGGCATACCCCCGAGCGGTTTGACCGATAGAACCCCGCCGGTAAACTCCCCATTCAAGGTCGGGATCTTCTCCGCCGAAGAGGTTCTCCGTATCCTGCTCGCTGTACCACTCCGGCGGTGCTGCCTCCAGGTAGATGGGTCCGTTCAGTATCCCGTCATGCACGCCATCCAGGAGGTCCTTCTCCAAATCCTCGATGACACCGTTCCCGGAAGAGTCCCACCCTATCGCATCGTCATAGAAGATGTATCCCCCGGCAGGACCCCCGCTTCCGAGTTCTGCCCTGTTCAGGACATAGACTTCGGAGTAATCCCAGCCCCTTTTGAAGGCAACCGCCTTGACCACAACTGTTTCATCCACATCAATCAGCTTGCCCTGCTCATAACGATAGCCGTTCCCGAATGAGGGATCAGTTCCGTCGGTGGTGTAATATATGGTTGCACCCGCGGTCTCACAGGCAAGGGTCAGCTGCTCTGGCTTGTACGGCTTCCCTGCTGCCACCTGGTCCTCAACAACCCCGGGTGCCAGTGATATCTCAAGGGACAGCAGATCCGAGGGGGTAAAACCATCCCTGAAGGCGGCGGCAAGTATCATGGACGGGCTGTCCACCACAATATCTCCAGCATAGGGCAGCCCGTTTTCCTCCGAAGGATAGGTCCCGTCGGTAGTGTATCTGATGGTCGCTTCGGCATCAGCTGTCGAAAGCCGCACTGTTTGGGCCGTATGGTATGTTCCGGAGGCCACTGTGGACTCCACGTTGGATACTTTGCCGGTTACCTGGTATCTCCTGACAGCAACCTCTGAGACCTCACTGCCCTGGATTGCCACGGCACGTATTTCGACGGCTGCCCCGGATGTGACCGCTATCGGCAGGTCACTTTCATAGACTGTCCCGAAACCGGGAGACGGGTTTGCACCGTTAATGGTATACCTGATTTCACACCCTCCGGTGACCGTTGAAAGATATACAAGCTGTTCCCCGAAATAGATTCCCGGGGGGATGGAGAAGGTTACCGGCGCAACCGCGGTACTGCCTGATATGGTGTATATCTCCTCAATCTCAGTGGACCGCTTCCTTGTAATGTCGGTGGCTTCCGGACAGGCAATTGCCCGCATTCTCTTTGGGGAGGATATCCTGATGGGGGAGGTATAGAGCTCCCCGTTTCCCTCACCCGGCTCAGTCCCGTCCAGGGTATACCTGATCAGGCAGCCGGGATCCGCTGTCAGGGTCACGGCGACCCCAAAGTACTCACCGGAGGGGTTGTCCACCGTGGGAGGGCTGCAGGCTGTCCGCTCATGTATCATCTCACTGGCAACGACATATTCAGACTGGCTTGTGATATCATCGAGCACAATGATTCCAAGGGGATTGCCTTTCCAGTACCGTTCGCTGTCATAAACTTCGGCAGCCAGATGATAGGTACCCGACGGCAGGGTTTTGTCGAACAGGGCCTCTGTACCATGCATCAGCGAATGCGTTCTTACCGTGTTCCCCTCCCTGTCTGTCAATAGCCAGGTTATCTCGGGGGAGTCGAACTCATCCTCCTCTGTGACCAGCGTGAAACGGATCCTCCCGGACCCTGTTAAGAGTGCATCAATGATATCGATATGGACTGTCACGGAATTGTCGGTGTGGTCTACCTCAACCGCTGCGCTTCCCGCATATATGGCGACCCCGTCACGGTTGAATCCCGTTATCGTGATCTCCCATCTGCCGGTGGGAATGGAATCAATGACCAGTTCGCTTTCAGGCACCCTGGTTTTCTCAAAGGTATGGCCTGCCGCGTGCAGGCCTTCCACTGTGAAGGTATCCAGGATCAGATCGTACTCAGGAAGGACGGTGGTACTCCGGCTTTTACCGAGATGTATCGTCAACGATCCATAGGCTGTCCCTTCAGCCGGGAACAGTCCCTGGAACACATCACATGAGCCGAAGCAGGCAAGCAGGACCAGGATCATGCCCACAATCACGAGACCCTTTGTTTTCATAGCACTCCCCTCAATTATGTATGATAGCAGTGTGAAATGAGTATCACCGTCCCTCAGCCGCTGTCTGCTTCAGGTAGTGAGACAAAGCTGCAGGCTCATGTTCCACCCCCAATACGTACGTTCACCAGGCTGGATCGTCAGGTCCACCTAGCGCAATGGGGGCTTACTCTGTCTGCAGTTAATACCTTACAATTACACACAGTTATTTATACTATCTGTCTATGTACTTATATGATGTATACCAAATAGCTCTTTATTACAGTATTTTTCAGTAAACACCATACTATCTCTTACTAGTATCATAAATCCACATATTCTCTTTTGCAACAAATAATTATTTTTTTGTGGAAAAACGCCGATCAAACTTCCTGAACAGGGCGAACTGGACGTGATAGATACCAATTGACCAGGGATCCCCGAGACAAAAGGTTGCATGCATGGGACAGCAGCGTCTTCCACCGCCCCCATCCGTACAGATGCCCTGTTTTTTTTTACATCTGGTCCCTGTCCCCGATCGTGCTAATCTGGTATGCTCTCAGTGGATCTGGAGGTTGGCATGCAGCAGGAGCAGGAAGACATCCCACAGGCGGAAACCACTGACCGCTACTCATCCCTGGAAGAAAAGATAAACATCTATTCACACGGGTTCG
>CAZSBC010000139.1:0-5067 GCA_964605195.1 uncultured Spirochaetales bacterium
CTGTCCTCTACCTGGTAAAGAAAATTCCGGGCAACCATGCCCTATTTCACCTGCTTGTCCTTGCCGGCAGTTTCTGCCATATCATGGCTGTGCTGCTGCATGTATAGGGCTGGTCCCTGCCAGCTGGCAGACGGCAGGCTCTCCCCTGACCATCTACTCCTGCAGTAGCGATGCAACTATCCTGAAGCCCACCCTGTTGATGCTGCTTCCGGGGGTGTTGCCAAACCTGCTGGATGTCCGGCAGTATTCGCTGCCGCTTATCCAGCTCCCGCCGCGTACCTGCATCAAGAGTCTGGGCACTGGTAATGATGGATGCTCGCTTGTGACAACCACAAAGAGGCCTGTCATAAGCATAGTATCTGGATTTCAGGCAATTGAAAAATCAGAGAATGACGATCAAGCGAACTGCTCTTCCTGCATCCGCACTGCCTGGCACCGGTATGAAAAATAGCTACCATGTTTTACAATTAGCTAATATAGATATATAATAGTATATATTAGCTGATTGTATCTGTTATGGAGGAGTTCTATGTATGTATCGGCGACTGAAGTTCAGAATAATTTTGGTAAGTATCTGAAGCTTTGCAAAGTTGAAAATATTATCATCACTCGCAATGGGAAAAAGCAAGCCGTGCTCTTGCACTATCCAAGGAACTCTGATGGATATGAAGCAGGAGAGCCTATCGTAGAGTATGGTACTAATCCCAGAAAAGAGGGGTACGTCACCTATCAGCAGTTTGTCGATATGACCGAAAACAGTGAAAACAGGTATGAACTGATTGATGGGGAGGTCTTTTTACTGGCATCACCCAGTTTTACTCACCAGAAAGTGTTGGGAAACTTACATATTGAATTCTGGAAATTTTTTAAAGATCATGAAACATGTGATCCATTCATGTCACCCTTTGATATTGATCTGATTCGTCAGCCTATTAAACAGCTACGGGAAGTTACTGAAGATGATATCAATGTGGTACAGCCGGATGTGATAGTACTTTGTGATTATGAGAAGGATATCAACGAGAAAGATAGGTACAAGGGAACTCCCAAACTTGTAGTTGAAATACTCTCACCCTCTACTAGAGGCAAGGATCGGATCAAGAAGCTTGGTCTCTATATGGAAAGTGGCATTTCTGAATGCTGGATTGTAGATCCGGTAAAAAAAGAGGTGTCAGTCTACTCTTTCAAGGATTATGAACTTGATACTGATGAGATGTACAGAGAGGGGGAGCAGATCACATCCCCATCTTTTACGGGATTGACTGTTTCTGTTAATACGTTATTCAGGTAATGTATGACGACAGCAATCCATATTTGGATTGCCAATAAGTGATAGAGATAGTTTCTTATCCCTTCTTCCAGTAGTACCTGGCACCAGTAATGGCTCTTTGTCGGCGGCGCGGCCTATACCGCCGGGGCTGTCCTCTATCTGGTAAAGAAAATTCCGGGCAACCATGCCCTCTTTCACCTGCTGGTCCTTGCCGGCAGTTTCTGCCATATCAGGGCTGTGCTGTTGCATGTATAGGGAGCATCGCATTCGGTGCTACCCTACCCAATCAATCTATTCATTCACATTTCCCAGTGCATAATTCATCTGATTTTCTTGCATCAAGAGCCTGGTGCTGGTATTCACGTCCAGCAGCGGTTCAATCCTTTTCGGTGATCCTTCTGCTCTTCGCATGCATGAGCGCTCTGCGGATCCTGTCCGATCCCGGACCGATGGTGATATAGAGCGCCAGAGACGAGATGATCATGAGAATGACCGCATAGACAAATGCCATTGCCTGTGCGCTGGTCGTCGCCACTTCATCACTGGCAGCCTTTATCGTGATCCCGAGGGGCGGATAGAGCGGATGGTAGAGGAATACCGAAAGATCATAATCGGCCAAGAGGCTATTGAAGTTCAGGACCACGACAGAGATCACTGCCGGCATGATGACAGGAATGATGACCCGCAGCATGGTGTTCCAGGTGGAGGATCCCATACATTGAGCTGCCTCTTCCAGATTATCATCGATGCCGTAGAAGGCAGCCTTGATCATTCGGAAGGTAAAAGGCAGCTTCACGATGACATAGGCCAGGAGCATAATCAGCAGGGTCCCGACAAGTACCTTGTTGCCGATGATCGCCCTCGGCACATCATAGGTCAGAACCAACCCCAATGCAATGAAGGTCCCAGGAAGCAGCCATGGCAGCAGAACACTATATTCGAACCAGGATCGGTACCGTACGCGGGATTTCATGACGATCCTTGCAATGATGATAGAGAAGATGACTGCAACTATCGCCGCAGATATCCCGTATCCGATACTGATCAGGTAGGGTTTCCAGGCATTGCGCAGGGTGAAGAGCCGTGCATAGTTCTCGAGTGTCAGCGAGGACCAGGAGAGCGCACCCGTCTTGATCGAGAGTGCATTGCTGAACGAGAAGAGGATCACCAGCAGGATCGGTGCCATATATATCACGAACAGCAGATAGGCGATTACGTGAAATGTTGCCCGTACGACAGGATTCACCAGCTCCTGTTTCTGAAGATGCGTCTTTGTCTTGGAGATGGAGATATACTTACCTCCACGCTCGATCTTGTTCAGGATTGTCAGGAGCGCTATCGTCGCCAATCCCAGTATCACCGCTAAGAGTGCAGCTATCTCACGGGAATAGGGAGATGAGGCAAAGGTGATGATCATGGGGTTGATGGTCTGGAACTCCGCGCCACCGACGATGAGCGGTGCACTCATTGCCCCCAATCCAGTGAGGAATGTTAGGATCGTGATAGCGAAGAAAGTCGGTTTAAGGGTTGGCAGCACGACACGGAAGAAGACCGTTGCTCCCGAGGCTCCCATATTCCTCGCAGCCTCGATGATATGGCCATCGACAGCCCGGACTGCGTTGGTAAGGAAGATGATATGATTCGTGGTACAGGCAAAGGTCATTATGAAGATCACAGCCCAGTAGCCGGTGAACCAGTTCGGATCCAACGAAGGGACGATTTTGGTGAGCAGTTTTGTCAACACCCCGTTCGATCCGTACACGAACTTATACCCGGTCACCAGTGTGACTCCCCCGTAGACGAGAGAACTCATATAGGCAAGTCGAAGGATCTTCGCACCTTTGATCTTCCAATACTCAGTGAGCAGAACACAGAATGTCCCGACCAGATTGACCGAGACAATCATTGAGATGGCAAGGATAAAGCTGTTTGCCATACTGCGCATAGCGCGTTCAGAACTGAGGATCTTCGAGAAGACTTCGACAGAGAACTCACCCTGCTTGTAGAAGATGCTGAACAGCAGATTGATATTGGGATAGATGATGAACGCGATGATCAGATAACTGATAACAATGCGCACGATCTTCGATGAGATTCGATCCTGATAAAGCAGACTGCTCTTCAACCCACCCATACCTGACTCCTCCTTTAATTCGATGTGGGGCTTCTGTCTCACCGCACCCCTCAGAGAAACTGCATGATATCCGCAGGATGAATATGGAGATTCACCGACTCCCCGATGTTTCTGGATGGACTCCCGTCATTAGTCTGGAGGAATCTGACATGCTGACCACAGGTTGCGACCGTATACGTAGTCATGATACCTTGATACTCCATCTCCAAGATCTCACCTGTTATGGGTATCGAGCCTGCTCGCGGAGCAGTCTCCAACCGTTCCAGCCGGATGAAGCCCTCCTGGTCACTCTTGAATGCAGATCCGGAGCTCTTGTTCACCCGTGAGAGCAATTCCGGTTCAAGACGGTTTATGTCCCCGATGAAATCGCAGACGAAACGTGATGCCGAGTGGTTGTAGATCTCGTAGGGGGTCCCGACCTGCTCAATCCTGCCCTGGTTGAACACAGCGATGCGGTCGGATAGGATGAGAGCCTCTTCCTGATCGTGGGTCACATAGAGTGTCGTGATACCCAGCCGTTTCTGTAGGCGCTTCAACTCACCTCTCAATCCTACCCGCAATTTCGCATCAAGATTCGAGAGTGGTTCATCGAGACAGATGATCTTCGGCTCAAGTACGATCGCACGGGCAAGCGCCACACGCTGCTGCTGACCGCCGGACAACTCCGCGACGTTTCTCTTGAGCTGTCTCTCATTGATCTCGATCTTCTCAGCTACATCGAACACCTTATCTTTGACTGCTGCCGGTGAGAGCTTCTTCACTTTCAATCCGAATGCAATATTCTCGAAGACAGTCATCGTCGGGAAAAGCGCATAGCTCTGGAAGACCATACCTATCCCACGCTTCTCGACAGGTGCTTTGGTGATATCCTCATCAAAGATTGAGATAGTTCCGGCAGAAGGCTGCAGGAATCCTACCAGAGCACGAAGAGTCGTCGTCTTTCCGCAGCCTGAAGGGCCGAGGAAAGTGAAGAACTCTCCCTCCTCGATTTTCAGGGTTAGATCCGGGATCGCGATGAAATCTTCATACATTATCTGGATGTTCTTGAATGTGATCATACGTGCACCTTCCTATCTCAGAACAGTATCATAGCATTGTGCGAGATCGTAGGCATACAGAGCCTCCCCCGCATGCCTACGACTAGCAGATAACTCGGTTATTTACTCTATCACTTCATGTATTCCAGTTCAGCTTTCTCCACCCATTTATCCAGATTCTCAACGACCAAGGGCCAATCCATATCTTGAGCGTGGACTTTGCCCATGAAGGCCTTCACATCGTCACTGGCAGCTGCAAGTGCACCCGGGTGAGCAGGGATCGACCCGAACTGTGCACTCCACTCCTGCTGAACCTCTTGCGAACCGAACCAGTTCGCGAAATCTATCGCTAAATCGACCTTGTCGGTCTTGGAGATGATAGCAACCTGCTCAACTACGAACGGTACACCGATCTCAGGAGACATAATGCCGAACTCATAGTTGCGCTCTTTCTGGTTCTGCAAGACGCCGCTTCCCCAGATCATTGCCATGGGCCGTTCACCACTGATCACATTCCCCACATAATCGGTACCAGGAATATCGATGAATGCATTCTGGATGTACTTCTTCACCATATCCCATCCCTCGTCAGAGATACCGTACTGACCGTTCGGATCTGCATAGCG
>CAZSBC010000139.1:5077-8533 GCA_964605195.1 uncultured Spirochaetales bacterium
ATGGTCTTGCCGGTTCCTCCGCCGAGATTAAAGATGCTGTAACGATCATTATACTTAGGATCAATAAGGTCAGTCCAATCCTTTGGGGCATCATCCATGTCGTTCTTATACATCAGTACGAGCGGTTGTACGACGATAGGGTAGTAATACCCTTCGGGGTCACCGATGGGTTCTTTGATCTCGTTCGCCCAGACAGGTTCATACTTCATAAGCAGATCTACGTTCTTGAGCTTCTCATATTCAACACTATTCAATCCAAATACGACGTCAGCTAGTGCGTTGTTCTTCTCAGCAATCAGTCTGTTTGTCAAGTCGCCGCCAGGAATCTGCACGATCACCAGGTTGTACCCTTCCTGTACCGCTCGCTCCTGAAGCCACTCTGCTCGTCCATTGGAGCCAGAGTTCGTATAGACGACCAGCTGCTGGCCTCTGTCCACTCCATCGGTTGTCTTCGCTGAATCCGCAGCTCCCTGAGCCCATAATAATCCAGCGATAGTCAGTAATACCAGGATCACCATCAATGCTTTTCTCATCATTCTCCTCCTCATAGGTAATTGAGTCTCTTATCTTACATTGGTCCGTTCGGTGATGAACTGTCTCATCATCGCCGGCCAATCTGTAAGCAATACATCGAAACCAAGATCGAGCAAGTGTCCCCAACTGGTCTCAGGCCCCTCCTTGATCGCAGTGTTATCATCCCATCCCGCTGAGAGGATCTCCGTATCATCCAGCGTGAGTGTGTTCACCCAGAGCAGATACTGCTGTGCTCTCAATCGATTCAGGAAATCAGGATGCAGCAGCGGCGAATCGGCCGTACGGAATACCATCTCTACAGCAATCGTCGCTAGGTCGTATTCCTGCACCAGCTCCCACTCTTCTTGTGTCCTAACGATGGGCATATACAAGATACCTCCGAGTTGTTTGGCTAGAAGGGCCAGTTGCGTCCGCTTGGGGGGTGACTTCAGGATGATCTGATCCCACATGTCAAAGACATCAAGGACATCCAGGAACTCTTCCCAAAAGAACCAGGAGCGATCGATGTTCATGAGGCATTTTCCCCGTAACCGCGGAAGTATCTCCCCAATCCTCTCTATCCGCTGACTCACATACTGTCCATTGGCATTGATACAGGGATAGGAGGAGATCTCTTGTGCCGTCATTGTCCTAATATCGACATGCTCACCCAGCACGACCCGCTCCTGCCCGTCGTGGAACGCAAAGTACTCACCATCGACACTACGGATGACATCCAGTTCAATGATATCCGCACCGTGCCGGATGGCATTAAGATACGCCATCGTCGTATTCTGAATGACATTCCCACCAGCTACACCGCGGTGGGATGCAATTAATGGGCGTCCTAGCTCCTGCCGTCTGGCATAGAATGGATTATCACATGTAGGCACGTCACACCTCTCTTGTTCGATCATACATAAGCGTAGCACTTGAATTGGTACGTGTCAAGTTTTATTTTTTTAAAATAAAAAAGGACTTTTTATAGATTTATAAATTTCTATATTATAATTATTTAAATTTGTTTTATACAATTGTAACGTTTCATTTTATAGCGTGTTAACGAGCAACAACTCATTATGATGGATATCAGTTGAAGATCGCGTCACATCTGCTTTGCGCTTCCTGCATGGCTTGGTCGATCGTGAGATGACCCGATACAGCCGCCTGGATAGACGAGCCGATAACCTCTTCGAATCGATACTCATCAAACCTGATGTTCTCCGTCTAGGAGCGCCTCCATCCAAGGGAGAGCGCCTTCTCTGCCCCTTGTATCCATGGATAAAGTTCAAGAATATCGACACTCCTGGTGAGCGACTGATGATTGATATATCCCCCAAGATAAGTGATCATCTGGGCAGTCTGCTTCTGGAAGATCCACTGTATGAATCGCTCAGCATCCTCCACACGATGAGTCCCCCGGGCAATACCCAAGACACCACCGCCAAGCAGCGGTTGTGATCCTGGCATGGTCGATACGCCGATCTTCCCAAGCAGTTCACTCTGCTGTCCCTGCATCATCGTGGAGGCATGGTTGTAGAAGACCATGTTCATCGCTGATTCACCGCGTGAGAACTCGGTGACTGCTTCGTGCCACCACAGCAGGTTCCGTTGGCTGGTGCAGAGGAACGTCTGCTTGCAGTTCTCCAGCGCCTGCCGGAAAGCGGGTGTCATCACCTTTACTCTCCCATGGGAGTCCAGAACAGCTCCGCCATAGGCTTTCAGGCGCGGCAGCAGCTCACAAGCAGCGACCACCGGGGTTCCCAGCACGAACGAAGTCCCATAGCGCGTGGGTGAATCCGGGTTGTAGGTCTGCGTGAAGAAACGAGCCACCTCGAGGAGTTCATCGAAATTCTTCGGGACCTGCAACGGCCTCCGGTACTGCTCGAAGAACTTCCTACTTATCCCGGCATCTGCGAAGATGTCCTTCCTATAGAACAGGAGCTGGGCACTCACATCGAACGGCAGTGTATAAACTACCCCCTGCGTCCTGAAGTAATCAATTGGTAGGTTCTTAGTGAATGTCTCACAGATATCATTGAGGGGGGGGCGATCAAGATCTAGCGGCCTGAATATCCGCGCTCCATACGCAGAAAGCCATGCCATGTCGATACGGATCACATCGCAGGCATCTTTCACCAGCGGATGTTGGACCTCTTTATAGAGCTCCTCATAGGAGAGTTCGATAAGCTCTATGCGGATACCCGTCTCCTGGGTGAAACTAGGGAGAAGCATGCGTAATGCTTCAGTAGTCGGGCTCTTAAGACTGAGAAACCGCAAGCCTTCTGAGGAATCCAAACCACTGCCCAGCGGGCTGATTGGATTTACCAATCCGCCACCAAACTCTCGTACTCGGCTGGAGCGGGAGTCTTCTTGACCACTCTGCGATGCTTCAAGGATAGTATCAGCAATCACCATTCCGCAATACTGGTAATCCATCTGATATCGGGTGATATCCTTGGAGAGGGTCATATCGGAACTGGTGACAGCATAGAGAGCTGATAACTGCTTCTCTGGATGGTAGGCATACGCTGTCTTAAGATACTCGACCTGCTCGCTATCGATCGAGATGATGGCATGGTAGGTTTCGGTGCTATGCACGATGGAGAAAGCCGTATTCAGACTCATCGCCTCATCAACAGAGAAGTAGTCGACCGAGATGGGTGCCGTATCGAACACTGTATTGCACCCGCGGATGAACTCCCGATTATGGGAGAATCGTGGTGCTCCGCTGAAGACCGCGACCCTGGTATGGCCGTCCCGCTTGCAGGCGCTGCTCAGTTCGCTGCCGGCACGGAAATAGTCGAATCCGAAGAATGAAGTCTGGTCTGTGATCCCTTCGACTTCACGTTCAACATGGATAATCATGGTAGTGGGCACATCAATGGTCAGAGTATTGATGTGCCCACTACCATGATTATCCATGTTGAACGTGAAGTCGAA
>CAZSBC010000140.1:0-8530 GCA_964605195.1 uncultured Spirochaetales bacterium
CCGTCTACCTTGAGAGCAGCGAGAACTCCGGATCCACCTTCACCATCTCTCTTCCCCAGGGACCTCAATTTTGATTGAAATTGTAGCGCATTATGCTGGGCATCAGTGCTTCTTCTTGCACTTCCTCTGCTTTGCCGATACCAGACTATTGCATAACTGAACTGCTTGTTTTATAGTTACTGTGTCTAGGGGTGGTAGATGTTGCTATCTATCTGAGATCATACCCGTTGAACCTGATCTGGGTAATTCCAGCGAAGGGATCAGCTTCTATCGAAGAAGTCGGCCGTTAAGGACCTTCATCAAGCTCTCACAACCCCGCAGACAGAACAGATCATTCATCACAAGGAGTGTACTATGCGAACAACTGATCGCGCCATTTCCACCTTCACTGTCCTGTCCGCTCTTCTGCTCACCGCTGCACTGCTTCCCGCCCAGGGAATCGACCCTGCAGAACCGCAACCGCTGACAGTCTATGCCTATGACTCGTTCGTCTCTGAATGGGGGCCTGGACCGGCTATCGGAGAAGCCTTTAGAGAGGCTTCCGGTATACCCATAGAGTGGGTCTCCGCAGGTGACAGCGGACAGGTGCTGCAGCGGGCAATATTCGAGAAGGCAAATCCCCGTGCCGATATCATCATCGGAATCGACAACAGCATGCTCTCCAAAGCCCTTGCAGCGGATATACTGTTGCCATATCAGGGAGACAAACTCGAGGAGCTGGATGAGAAACTCATCTTTGACGAGAGCAGACAGGTCATTCCGTATGACTACGGATACTTTTCAATCATTGCAAATACCTCGGAGGTTTCCGGGGAACTCCCCACTTCCCTGGAAGAGCTCACAGAAGAGCGGTTCAGCAGGCAACTTATCCTCATGGATCCCCGAACCTCTTCTCCCGGTCTTGGCTTCCTGCTCTGGACAGTGGCCAGATTCGGCGATGGGTACCTCGATTACTGGCAAGCACTGAAACCGAGCATTCTTACCATTACCGATGGCTGGGATTCCGGATATGGCCTCTTTCTCTCCGGTGAAGCCCCGTATGTGCTGAGCTATACTACCAGCCCGGCCTATCATGCCGAGTTTGAGACGGCCGGCATTTACGAGGCTGTGCTCTTCAACGAAGGGCACTATGCCCAGATTGAGGGGGCCGGCATCCTGAAAGGAACCCAGCAACCCGAAAAGGCCAAGGAGTTCATCGATTTCCTTCTTGGCAGCACCGCCCAGGAGGTGATTCCCCTGACTAACTGGATGTATCCCGTGAACGACTCGATTGTTCTCCCGGATTCCTACGCATATGCACCTGAACCTGATAAGACCCTGATGCTGCCATTTGCCTACATTGCGGACAATCTGGAGAGGATACTCGATGACTGGACCGAATTGATGAGCCAGTAATGAAACAGAAGCGTCGCCTGCAGCAATCTCACTTTACAGTTCCGGCAGGAACCGTCTCAAGAGCCCTCGGCTTGTGGGGGCTCCTGCTGCTGATTCCGCTCTTTTTTCTTCCGGTTCTGCTAGTGATGGCGGAGGCCTTCAGATCCGGAGAAAACGGCTTCACCCCGGCTGCATTCACTGCTCTCCTGGCAAGTGCCTATATCCGCCGTGTACTGCTCTTTTCACTCTATCAGGCTGTGATCAGCACACTGCTGGCACTCCTGATAGGATTACCTGGAGCGCTCATCATAGCCCGAGTGCCGTTCCGGGGACGGTTTCTGATCCGTGCCTTGAGCGCTATCCCGTTCATGCTGCCATCCATCATAGTCGTGCTTGGCTTTGTCATGTTCTGGGGTAACAGCGGAGTTCTGAATTCCCTGCTGGAAGCACTGACCGGTGAAGATATCTCTCTTGGAATACTCTACACCTTCAAGGCCATCATCCTTGCTCATGCATTCTATAACTTTCCGATCGTACTGTCGATTGTATCTTCCTACCTCGAAAACATGGATACCTCCCAGGAAGTTGCCGCATACACGCTCGGCGCAAAGCGGCTGGCCGTCTTCAGGACAATTACCCTGCCCCGTGTCGCACCGGCAATAATCTCCTCGGCAGCCCTGGTATTTCTCTTCTGCTTCACCAGTTTCGCCATCGTACTTGTCCTCGGGGGAGGACCGAAGTTCACCACAATCGAAGTCGAGATATACCGTCTGGCCCGTATGGCGTTATCCACGGCCGATGCGGCAGCGCTCTCCATCATCTCAATAAGTATCAGCAGCTTGGTACTCATCATCTACATCAGGAGCCAGAAACGGATGAGATCATTCCTGGTTGGAACTCCGGGCAGCTACCCCCTACACCAAATAGTTGCAGGAAGCGGAATCCATGCGGTAATCATGAAACTCATGCTGATGCTCTATGTTGGGCTTGTTGCCGTATTTACCCTCGGACCGCTGCTGTCCATTGTGGTTCGCTCCTTCCAGACCCGCATTACGCGCGGAGGCAATCTGATTCCTACCCTTCAGTGGTACAGCAACCTCTTCACAGCCCACAATGCCTACAATCCAGCAACTGCGCTCAAAGCTATCATCAACAGCGGAATCATTGCAGCAGGAACCGTGATCATTGCCGTTCCTGCAGCAATTGGAATCTCGTTCTCCCTGCGCTTAATTGCACAGCGGAAGGCAGTGCTCCCAGAGCTGGTCAGTATGGCACCGCTTGCAATCTCCTCGGTCATTATCGGGCTGGGATACTTCATCCTGGCACCGCTTCTAAACCATCCGCTTACTCAGTGGTTGGTACTCATCTGCTCCCACGCAGTGATCACCCTGCCCTTTATCATCAGGGCCGTGCTGCCTTCGGTTCAGCGGATACAACCCGTATACGCAAAAGCAGCACTGCTGCTCGGAGCCCGTCCTAACGCAGTCTTTCTTACCATTGAGCTGCCGCTCATCCGTAAGGCCATTGCCTCCGGGGTGGTCTTTGCCTTGGCGATCTCACTTGGGGAGATTCAGTCCACCCTGATTTTGAGCAGCGAGTCTACACTCACCATACCAATCCTTCTCTACAGATTGATTGGTTCGTACAACTTCTTCAGCGCCTGCGCACTTGGTGTGCTGTTGATGATCTTGGCTATCGGCCTGTTCAGCATTGTTGAATACTGGCGGGATAAGGAATAATCATGCAATCAGATCATAATATCGGCTTAAAAGTACATTCGCTGTCAAAAACATATGACGAATTCTCTCTTTACGCATCCTTTGAAGTTGCACAGGGGGAGTTTGTCACCATAGTGGGACCATCCGGCTGCGGCAAGAGTACCCTGCTCTCACTCATCTGCGGTCTGCTGCAACCTGATAGCGGTTCGGTCGAACTGAACGGACGCAGCATGGAAGATGACGCGATCTGGGACCGGAACATCGGTATGGTATTTCAGAACTATGCCCTGTTTCCCAATATGAGTATCGGGAAGAATATCGGGTATGGCATGAAGATGCGGAAATATACCCGATCAGCCATAGAAGAGCGCGTCAACGCTCTCACGGCTGCTTTCAACATTGATTCTCTGAAACAGCGCAGACCAGACTCTCTTTCGGGGGGGGAGCAGCAACGGGCTGCCCTTGCCCGGGCACTTGCCGTCAAACCCGATCTGCTGCTGCTTGATGAACCCCTTTCGGCCATAGACGCTGCCATGCGCGTAACCATGCGAAATGAGATCAGGATGGTACAGCGAAACTATGCAATAACCACCCTCTATGTCACCCATGACCAGGATGAAGCCCTTGCTATCAGTGACCGGGTCATCATTATGCGCAACGGATCTATTATCCAGCAAGGTACCCCCGAACAGGTATACCGGGAGCCGAACTCGCTCTTCTGTGCGCACTTCTTCGGCCGCTCCACGCTCATACCAGCCCGCCTGCTCTCAGATGGAGAAGCGGGTGATCCCCTGCTGCTATCGAAGGCCTCTCCCGGAGAGAGATTCACTTCGATGCAGGGAGTGGGTACTGCGGCGGGTGAATACTTTCTTCATTTCCGTCCCGAGGATGCGGAAATAGTATCTGACAGCAAAAGCGGGGCAAACATACTGCAAGGAGTGATCGTGAGACAGGTTGAATTCTGCGGCAGTGGGTACTATCTGTACGGTGATTGGAACCATGAGAATGTCACCGTACTGTCCCGCAACCGGGTCAGTGCCGGATCCCAGGTTTCCATCCAGCTCCCTCAGGAAAAGCTGTGGTGCCTCAGAGCATCTCAAAGGTAGCGTAACACGACACAATACCGCCGGTTGTACTTGCCGCTGCGTAATACATGGTTTATATTTCAACAATGAGTGTGAGTAAATATGGCAGAAGAGTTCTGCTGCTCTGTATCATCGGATCCCTGGTCGCCTTTCTACCGGCAGTATCCTTTGAGCTTTCTGGGACACCGTACAGTCTCAGTTTCATTGAACAGGGTGATGGACTCTTCCCCTTCGGATCAGGTGATCTTGATTTGCGCATCGCAGCTGATGATTCACTGAGTGAGACCCCTGTAAGCTGGCATGCCGGAGCGGGTTTCGGCTACTACGCCCCAGTGCAAGTTTCTGCGGTAACGTTTCTCAAGGGCTACCGGACAATCTATCTCCTGGGCGGAGTCCGGATTACTGCCAGCGAACTGCTGCATGCCGATACACAGCTGCGGTTGCATTATGCTAACTATATCAACACAAACACCTACTTTTCCTATTTATCGTTTCGATTTGCACCACAGGTAAATCTATCATTGCTGCTGTATGAATGGCCTGAAGTGGCTGTTGGGATCGGCTTGCCGCTCACCCTGTCCCTGCGAAGAGATCTGCCTGTATCCCTGAGTCTGGGGGCTGCCCTCACACTCTCAATCGATCAGACCATCCTTACAGGAGGAAATCGTGAGGTGAAAAGACCATGAACCGCACTCCTCTCTTCAGATGGGTTGTTATCCTGGCAATCGGCATGCTCGGGTTCAGCTGCACGTTGGCAACGGTGGATACGGAAACGGCAGGTGACTCCTACGCCCTTGTATATGGCATAGCTGACTATGACCATTGGAACGACCTCACCTACACGGTGAATGACGCCCGGGAGATGGCCGATCTGCTTGCTGCACGGAATTTTGATGTGGTCTCGCGGTTCAATGCCGAAGTGACCAAGGAGCGCATGCTCCTAGATATGGAGGGGCTGAAAAACCGGGCAGATCCAGATCCATCCGATATCATAGTACTCTTTTTCTCGGGACACGGTGACGGTCTCCAACGTGTAACGCCCCTCTCCGGAACGCTTACCTCTCCCGAGATACCCTCCGACTTGTATATGGATCAGGCTTCCATCATACCCAACACCAGCGCTGCCGCCGAACCGCAGGAGATCTTCTATGCTGAAGAGCTCCTGCTGGAACTGGCGGAAATACCGGGAAAAAAGGTGCTCATCATTGATATCTGCTTTGCGGGAGGCTTTGTCTATGACTCAGGGAGTGATGTCGACGGGCTGCCATCTGATTACGGATATACCGGAGATCCACCGCTGCTCCTTGAAACCTGGAGACGTTATTTCTCGGGTCTAGCCGATAATCCCTATGCAGATATCTGGGTGATTGGCAGCGCCGGGGAGAATGAGCTTGCCTGGGAGGGCAGCACAGTGGAGAACGGATACTTCTCCTACAATATGCTTGCGGCTCTCGGATATGACCACCAGGATGATACGGTCACTTCAGAGACTCCTGCCGATCGCAATGGGGATGGGCTGATCACTCTCTCCGAGCTCTATATGGAGTCATTCAGCAGATTCAACAGAAGCTATAACGACAACTCATCCGTTCCGGCTTCCAACAAGTACTATTCCCACTTTTCCGGTGGGGCTTACGACCTTATCCTGTACAGGGAGTGAGTGCTCATCCGGATGAAATATCACCACGTTCGAGGGCCTGGATCTCATCGCGGCACAGGGCCGCCTGCTCAAACTCCAGGTTCTTGGCGTGCTCAAGCATCTGCCTTGAGAGTTCTCTGACAAGTCTCTTTCGGTCACCCGGCAGCAACAGGTTGTATCCGCTTTTCAGCACTTCGATACTCTTTGCTTCGATCTCACGCTCTTCGCTCTTCTTGCGGACTAGTATATCCTGGACCGCTTTAGTTATCGATGTGGGGGTTATGCCATGCTTTGTATTGTACTCCTGCTGAATTGACCGTCTCCGGTTCGTCTCGGCAATGGCGATCTCCATGGCATCGGATATACGGTCGGCATACATGATGACTGCACCGTTGACGTGTCTGGCAGCCCTGCCGATCGTCTGGATGAGGGATGTTGCCGACCGCAGAAAACCGATCTTGTCGGCATCAAGAATGGCAACCAGGGATACTTCAGGGAGATCAAGGCCCTCCCGTAACAGGTTGATGCCGATAAGTACATCGAAGGTTCCGCTCCTTAGCTCCTTGAGAATCTCCACCCGCTCTATGGTCTCGACCTCGGAGTGCAGGTATCGCACCCGTATCCCTATATTAGCCAGATAGTCGGTAAGATCTTCGGCCATCTTCTTTGTAAGCGTGGTTACCAGCACCCGTTCTCGGCGCTTGACCCGGGCAGTAATCTCTCCGTACAGGTCCTCTATCTGCCCCTCAGTCGGTTTTATCACAATTTCGGGATCAAGGAGTCCGGTGGGCCTGATAATCTGCTCAACCATCTGTTCTGATAGCTCAGCCTCCTTCTTGCCGGGGGTTGCCGAGACAAAAATCACCTTGTCAACAATATCATGAAACTCCGCTATGTAGAGGGGGCGGTTATCAAGTGCTGAAGGTAGCCTGAAGCCGAAATCAACCAGATTCTGCTTCCTGGACCGGTCACCCTCATACATACCGCCAATCTGTGGCAGGGTTACATGGGACTCATCGATGAAGGTGAGAAACGAGTCGGGGAAATAGTCCAGCAGGACAGCGGGACGCTCACCGGCCTGGCGCATACTCAAGGGGCGTGAATAATTTTCAATCCCCGAACAGTAACCCATCTCCTGGAGCATCTCCAGATCATATTCGGTCCTCGCTTTGATGCGTTCTGCCTCGAGGAGCTTCCCCCTACCAGTGAAATAGTCGTACTGCTGCTCCATTTCGCTGCGGATAGCATGTAAGGCACGACGGACCTGCTCTTCCGGTAGCACAAAATGCTTTGCCGGATAGATTATCAGCTCATCCACCTCTTCAATGATATTGCCGGTCAGCGGATCGAACCGGGCCAGCCGTTCCACTTCATCCCAGGAGATATAGATCCTGTAGGCCTCCTTCATATACGCCGGATAGACTTCGATGACATCTCCGCGTACCCGGAAGGTCCCCCGTTCCAGAACCGCATCATTTCGTTCGTACTGTATTCGAATCAATTCACGAAGCAGCAGCGTGTGTTTCAGTGTGCCGCCTGTCTGTACTGCAACGCGCATATCGTTGAATGAAACGGGATTGCCGAGTCCGTAGATGCATGAGACCGTTGCCACCACAATTACATCCCTGCGCTCCATCAGCGCAGAGGTTGCCGATAATCTGAGCCGTTCAATCTCATCATTGATGGAGGCATCCTTCTCGATATAGAGATCCTTCGAGGGGACATAGGCTTCGGGCTGGTAGTAATCGTAGTAGGATACAAAGTACTCCACGGCATTCTCAGGGAAGAAGGAACAGAACTCCCTGAAGAGCTGGGCAGCCAGGGTCTTGTTATGGGAGAGTACCAGGGTCGGTTTCTGGATCTGCTCAATGATTTTAGCCATGGTGAAGGTCTTACCGGAACCGGTAACACCTTTCAGCGTCTGATAATTGAAGTTTCCCTGCAACAGTCCGGTTACCAGCTTATCTATAGCCTCGCCCTGATCGCCGGCAGGTTCGTATTCTGATGACAGATTAAAGAGGGCCATATTTCAATTCCACTCATACTGTTCCGGACGGTTGGTCAACTCTACCGGTATGGTAATTTTCTCGTTGTCGCGAATAAGGATCACATCAACTATATCACCAGGTTTATTGTCTTCCAGGGCACTGAAGAGGTCCGCCAGGTCAGTGATTCCTACCCCGTCTGCCTCGATGATGATATCACCGCCGAGATGGATGATCGCATCACCATAGCGGACCATCTCGCTCCCTCCCCGGATACCGGCCTTTGCCGCCTTACCTTTCTCCTCGACACGGGATACCAGGATACCTGATGCAACCTTCAGACCGGCATACTGGATAATCTGGTTGTCCAGCTGCACCGGAATGATATCAATCCAGCCACGGACAACCTTGCCATGATCAATCAGTTCTGGGATAACCCGTTTCGCGGTGTCCACAGGAACGGCAAACCCGATCCCTACCGATGCTCCGGTGGTGGTGTATATTGATGAATTGATACCGATCATCTTTCCTCTGGAGTCCAGCAGCGGTCCTCCGGAATTTCCGGGGTTGATCGAGGCATCAGTCTGGATCATGTCAAGGATTATCAGGTTGGAATCGGTGCGCAGCGGTCGCCCCAGCCCCGATACGATACCGGTGGTCAGGGTCCGGTCATACCCGAAGGGATTCCCGATGGCAATAACCTTCTGACCCACTTTCAGGGTATCGGAT
>CAZSBC010000141.1:0-8525 GCA_964605195.1 uncultured Spirochaetales bacterium
ACTGAAGAGTGCAGTTATCCCGGTTCCGTAGAGTGTCTCCACGTTTCTCCCCAGGGCACCTGAAAGACACACAACGGGGATACCCTGCCGGGCAGCTATTTCAGCAACCCCTGCAGGCACCTTGCCAAAAGCAGTCTGGAAATCAGTCTTACCCTCACCGGTGATTACGAGGTCAGCTCCAGCCATTCGCTCTTCCAGATTCAACAGCTCTGCGATAATCGTTATCCCGGAGGAGAGTGTTGCTCCCATGAATCCTACCAGCCCTGCACCGAGCCCTCCGGCAGCCCCGGCACCGCTGATGTGCGCAATATTGAAACCAAGGGAGTCTTCAGCAGCCTTCGCAAGGTTGCGCAGTCCCCGGTCAATCAAGTTCACCTCCGTTTCCGTGGCACCTTTCTGCGGGGCATAGACGTAGGCAGCTCCTTCCGGGCCGTAGAGCGGGTTGCTGACATCGCAGGCAACGAGGATCTCACATGCTTCAATGCGGCGGTCCCGTTGACTGATGTCGATTGCAGCTATGTGAATGAGCCCTTCGGCTCCCCTGGAGACGCTGTTGCCATCGCTGTCG
The DNA here is from genome assembly GCA_964605195.1 of uncultured Spirochaetales bacterium. Classification (GTDB taxonomy): domain Bacteria; phylum Spirochaetota; class Spirochaetia; order JABMQR01; family JABMQR01; genus CAZSBC01. The sequence goes on from CAZSBC010000141.1 coordinate 569, forward strand.
AGGAAACGCACTCCCAGGGCTTCGGCTGCACCTGTCCCGCCATCATTGGTGGCACTGCCTCCGATGCCGATAATGATCTTCCGGCAACCTTCATTCAGGGCATCCCTGATCATCTCACCGGTTCCGAAGGTGGTGCTTTGCATCGGCCGCAGCCGTTTGGCCGGAACCAGCGGCAGTCCCGAGGCTGATGCCATCTCCATCACAGCTGTCTTCAAAGCGGGGATAAGGCAGTACTGCGCAGTGACCGGGGAGCCTAGGGGACCGGTAACAGTACACGCTTTCAGCCTGCCCTGCAGGGCTGCCGCAACCGCCTCTACCGTTCCTTCGCCACCGTCGGCCATCGGCACGATCTCCGTCTCGATCTCAGGGGAAAAGTTCAGGATACCGGCCTGCATGGCACGTCCGACATCGGCAGCACTCATGTTTCCCTTGAAAGAGTCCGGTGCGAGGATGATTTTCCCGATGCTGCTATTTCTCATGATCTATACCTCCTTGAGACCCTATCTCTCACAGCGAGTCAGAGCTCTTCAGCAGCTCTGCCGGTCGCTTCGAGAATGTACTCTTTTCCGTACCACACATGGGCACGGATGATATCGCCGGCTTTTTCGGCACTGCCGCTGGCTGTTAGCTCCCGTACAAGCCGGGTGTGGTTATCCCGGGGAATTTGACGGGTGACTGGTATTATCTTCTGCATGCCGTAGAAGAGAAAGAGATGCATATGGTTTCTATAGGCATCAAGAAGGGCTGTTGAATCTGATAGCGCTACCAGTCTGCGGTGAAAATCTATCTCTATCTTCCAGTCATCAAAGTTTCTGGCGGTTGCAGAGTCAACTCTCTCTGCCTCGGCAAGCAGATCCTTTTGTATATCCCCGGATAACCTGCGGTAGTATAACCGGGCAGCCTTGACCTCCAGGGCATCCCTGAGCATGAAGCTATCACATATCAGCTCAGCGGTAATCGGTCTGATGCGAGTACCTCTGCGGGGCAGGGTTTCCAGAAATCCCTCCATCTCCAGGCGGGTAAGTGCTTCAAGCACCGGGGTAACGCTGACGGAGCAGGTGCGGGCAATCTCCCGGCGATTGATCAGGTCCCCGGGCTGAATTTCACCGGTATAGAGGGACTCCAGGAGGTTGTTGTAGATTTTCTGGGCAAGTTCGGAAGGCAAGGCGCACTCCATAAATATCACGTGATGCATCACATGGTATAGGCCTTAACCCATCCTGTCAACAGGATGCCGGCGCGATGGCTACATCATCGGAGGATAGACAACAAGATCCTTGAGATAGGGCTTCTTGACCATATCGCGGGCCAGAGCAGCCTTACGGGCCTTGTTGACATACTCAGGTTTCTGGAAACTGTAGGTAAAGTTGGTATGCACATCATAGGTGCCGTTGAGCAGGGCGTAGGTGTCCTCGGTCATCACCAGCTCCTCATCGGTGGGAATGACGAAGATACGGATCTGGGATGCGTCATCGGCAATATCGAGCTCAGCATTACGGCACTGGGCCTTGGCATTCTTGTCTTCGTCAAGTATGATCCCCAAATTCTCAAGGTCCTGCAGCGCATTGAGCCTGATATGAGGAGCCATCTCTCCGACTCCGGCGGTCATGACTATGGCATCCACACTTCCGAGGGCGGCATAATAGGCACCGATATACTTCCTGATACGGTAACACTCCATCTCAATAGCCAGCTGGCACTGTCTGTTGCCATGCTCTGCAGCGGATCTGATGTCTCTTCGGTCGGTCATGGAGCCGGTTATGCCGAGCAGTCCGCTCTTCTTGTTGAGGTCATTGTCAATCTCTTCAGCACTTTTGCCTGCGGTGTTGATCATGAAGGGGATGATCGCCGGGTCCATATCACCGGATCGGGTCCCCATGATCAGGCCCTCAAGGGGAGTGAGCCCCATGGAGGTGTCTATGCAGCTACCGTTCTTGACGGCACAGATTGATGCTCCGTTACCGATATGGGCAATGATGAGATTTGTCTCCTCAGGGTTCTTGCCGAGCAGCGCGGCAGCCCGTTTTGCCGTGTAAATATAGCTGGTTCCGTGGAATCCGTATCGGCGCACATTGTACTTCTCGTACCATTCATGCGGTACGGCATAGAGGAAGGCCTTGCTCGGCATGGTCTGGTGCCATGCAGTATCCATGATTGCGCAGTGGGTGATATCAGGCAGCACACTCTGTGCAGCTTTCACGCCGAGAATGTTTGCCGGCATGTGCAGGGGGGCGAGATGGACGAGCGACTCGAAAGTTGCCAGGGCATGTTCATCGATAATGACCGATTTCTTGAAAATCTCGCCACCGTGAACTACCCGGTGACCGATCGCCTTGATTTGATCTATGGATTCCAGCACTCCATGCTGCCGGTCGGTAATGATTGCAAGTATCTTCTGGATCGCTTCCCTGTGAGTTGGGCAAAGGCACTCTTCAACCACCGTATCGCCGTTGTAGTTGTGCTCTATCGGGGATACTTCCTGCCCGATGCGTTCCACCACTCCCACAGAAAGTACATTCTGGTTTTCCCAGTCATACACCTGGTACTTCACAGATGAGCTTCCACAATTCAACGTCATTAAAACCATTACCGGCAACCTCCACACTCAAGCACACTGCAGTTGATAACAGCATATCAGCGCTCCAGGCATCCGGAAATATAACAGAATTGGGGTATTCCAGAAAAACCGCTACAGCAGCGCTGCTGTGGAGCAAGGTCCATTACGATATGAAATTATCTACTTACAGACATAATTGTTACATTTTACGCGAAAATATTCAATAAAACATCGGTAGATATGAATTAGATAACCGGAAATAATCTGTTATGCAGATATGAAGATGGAGATGCGGATATGTCCGACCATGGTACGGATTCTGCTGCTAGCCGGTATGCTCTTGCTGCTTCCAGCCATACTCGCTGCTGCTGAAGGAATTTCCTTTGCATTTCAGGTTGATGCCTCTCAGATGGCAGAGGGCAGCAGCGTGGAGCAGGATGTGATACTGCAGCTGCTGCTGGAACGGGCAGGCTGGAGAGTCGGGTCAGTGTTTGATATGGCTGCCGGCAGCTGCACTGCGTTGCGCTGCAGGTATGATACTGAGAGATTTCGTTTCGGAGTCGGGGAAGTCCGCTTTACCGGGCTTCCCCGATATCTGCTGGATCCTTATGCAATTACCGGTATACATCGCTACAGTGCCGATATTTCTTTCAGCACCGGGATGCTGTTCCTGAGGCAGGAAAACTCTGATAGATTTTCTCCGGAGCTCTACATCAACGGGGAGGCCGGAGCGAATGAATGGATCATCTTTGCTTCTCCGTACGGACTGCAGCATGATCAGTTGCTCAGCTGCGGGGCTGTTCTGGGGTTCAGGGATGTAGATACATTCTGTTCACTGGGATGGCTCTATGACGTTGCCGTTACAGGCGGCACAGGTGCAGCGGGAGAGCAGTACGTGCCCTCGCTGTATCTAGGTACTGAGGCCTTGCGTTCCGGTTCTGAGGCTGGGCTACGGGCAGGTTTGGATTTCGGTATCAGGGGAGATGTCTGCAGTGCACAGCTGCTCACAGTGGTTTCCGGTGACCGGTTCATGCCACCGGGTGCGTTGCTGCATGCTGATATCAGGGTTAAGATGGAATATCTGGTTCTGCTTTTCGGGAAGGAGATTTTTACTCCGGAGTTTCCTGTCTCCTCCAGGATAGAGCCCGATAGCGTTTCCAGTCGGCAATTCCTCACAGCTCGTTACCGGAGTGCGGAAGAAACGCTGCAGCTGCAGGCTGCTGTCGAGGAGGTTCTCTACCTTGATGCCATCCCCCAACCAGATGAGGTGATCGGGGTACGGAGTCTGGAAAGCAAGATTGCTTTGCAGGCAGGTATCGGTAAGGTTACCCTGGAGAACCGTCTGGATTACCGCTATGCCGACGATAATCGTTCACTGAGGATTGACCAGGATACGGAGGTGACGTTGGGGGTGTCCCTGTACGGCATGGAACTGGTTTACATCGGCAGACTTACCTGCCAGAATCGGATACGGGGAGCTCTTTGCAGGGATATTTCGCTATCCTTCGGTGACGATTTACTGCATGTGACCTGCAGTGTGAAGGCCTCAGGGACAAATCCGGTCACAAGGCTTACCGGGGAGCTGGACTGTACGCTCAACCTGCAGAGAGTGAAGATCTGCTTGGGCCTGGACAGCGGGGGCAACTGCCGTTTGGCAATCAGCCTCACAGATTCAGCAGACTTCTAGCTGTCTCAAAGTATATGGCGTATCCGCATATATCAATCAGGGTTGCCATCAGTGGAGCGGACATGACTGTAGGGTCGAATCCTGCCCGGTGTATGAGCAGCGGAGCAATGATTCCAAGCAGGTTAGAGAGCAGCACGACTAGCATCAGCGATATACCGATGACGATTCCTTCATATATACCGACTCCCGGAGGCAGCAGGATAGTGCGGGCAATGATTACCACACCAGTGATCAACCCTAGCAGCAGTCCGATCAGCAGCTCTTTGACGAGAATAGTGAAGATCTCCTTGAACTGGATCTCGCCGGTGGCAAGGCCCCGTATCATCAGGGTGGATGCCTGGCTGCCTGTGTTTCCGCCGGTCTGGGTGATAATCGGCATGAAGATGATGAGAAAGGCGGCTCCGATCATGAGGGATGCATACCTGTCGAGTATGTTTGCCGATATCGTACCCATTAGGAGGAGGACTATGAGCCAGGGGACACGTTTTTTCACAAGATGGAGGATTGAACTGTTGCTGTAGGATTCCGAAGAACCGCTCATGGCTCCCATTTTGTAGACGTCCTCGGTCTGCTCTTCCCTGATGACATCTATAATGTCATCAAAGGTGACGATACCAATCAGGACATGCTCATGGGTGATAACCGGGATTGCCGCCATATCGTAATCCTCCATGATCCGGGCAACATCCTCCTGGTCGGTATCCTCATATACACTAACCGGCTTATCCTTGATCAGCTCGGTAATAATCTGCCTGTCGGGCGCAGATAGCAGCTCCTTCATCGTCACTATGCCAATCAGCCGTTCTACCTTGTCGATTACATAGATGCTGAAGAGATATTCAACCGAGAAACAGTTTGCCCGAATGAACTGTATGGCCTGCTGGACTGTGATCCCGGCTTGCACTGCCAGAAATCTCGGGGTCATCAGTCCGGCAGCATCATCCTCATCATAGCGTAGGAGAAAGAGCATCTCCCGCCGGCTCTCCTCGCCGAGGTTAGCCCAGACGGCATCACGGGCCTCCTTACTGGTATTCTGCATGATGTCGACGAGGTCGTCAGGTTCCATCATCTTAAAGAGGGTCCGTTTGTTCTGTTCTGACAGGCGGGATATGATGAATTCCTGGTCCTTTTCATCCAGCTGCGTGATAAGGTCGGTCTTGATCGTGATAGGTAGATCGACAAAGACGGTCAGGGCATCGTCAGACTCAAGCTCCTCCCAGGCTTCCAGCAGGTCGGAGAAGGAGATGTCACTGAGGTATTCTACCTGTTCAGTATGGTTCATCTTCTCTTTGTATTCCAGGTAATGCTCAAGAATGTTGGCCATACTCTCCCCCTTTCCAATCTTCAAGATAGTTCGGGCTGATGCCGAAGTTGACTGCTTTTATGGCAGTGCCTTTTCCTGCATATCGTATTTCGCATAAAATTTCTATACCAAACCAATCTCTTACCCGCTTTTGTGCAGTTTCGATAAGATCCAGCACATCCTTGCTTGAGGCGCTATTACGGGGATTGATGATGAAATTGGCATGGAACGGAGCGATCAGCGCTCCGCCGCAGCTGTAACCCCTCAGTCCGCTTCGCTCAACCAGTTCGCCGGCAGAAGTGATTGTATCAGTTCCTTGCCTACTGGGAATGATCGGCTTGCGAAAAACCGAACCGGCACTCGGCGCCCGGTAATGGCCGGCCTCCTCCCTGCGCCGGCAGTAGCCGGCAGCCTCAGCCTCCAGCTCTGCAGGATCTGCACAGGTATCAAAGTGCAGGCAGGCGCGGGTGATCAGCAACTCCTCCTGCTTGAAGATAGAATCCCGGTACCGGTAGTCGTCCGGATCGTAGCTCCTGTGCCGTACAACTCGGGTACTGTCCACGTACTCAACCCAAACGATGCATTCTGATATCTCTCTGCCGAAGCAGCCAGCATTTCCGAATACAGCTCCGCCGAGGGAACCGGGAAGACCGGCAAGTCTTTCCAGTCCCCGCCATCCCCTGCTGATACTCATCGCTACAAGAAGCGCTACCGGGACTCCTGCATCGGCGGTGATCTGCATTGATCCCGGGACGGCAGTTGTCATGGCACGAGTAGATAAGACCAGTCCGGGTATGCCTTCGTCATCTACCAGCAGATTAGTACCGCAGCCGATTACGGTACATGGGATCATACGCTCCCCTGCGTAGGTAAGCAGGGCAAGGAGGGCCTCGGCATCCGGAGGTTCTGCATAGAGCTCGGCCATGCCTCCGCATTTCAGCGACGTGTACTCCTGAAGGCGCACCTGCTGTGCAATGAGAGATGTCGGATAATGTGGTTGACCAGTCGGATTCTTCACCATTACATTCTATGATGTAGAGAGGTGGTACTGCAAGAGAAAACGATATGGCAGGCGGCTGTCGCTTGCGACTATTGGTATTCTTGCAGAAAGCGGCTAATCTGTAGTACAGTACAGAACCTGAATATTCCTTGAGCTTCTTGCATAAAATCTCATTTATGCAAGAATTCATCAAACCAATTGCCAGTATGCATCAGGATAAATGCTTGTGTACGTTTTCAATTGGCTCCGCATAAGAGGTTTTCTATATGAAGATTATGTTGTACAACACAATGACTCGCAGGGTGGAAGAGGTGGTTCCGCTGCAGCCGCATGAAGTAACACTCTATGCCTGCGGTCCAACTGTCTATAATTTTGCGCACATAGGAAATCTCCGCACCTACATCTTTGAGGATATTCTTCGCAGGACACTGGAGTATGCCGGCTTTGCGGTGAAGCATGTCATGAATATAACGGATGTGGGGCACCTGACAGGGGATGATGACGAGGGAGAAGACAAGATGGTGAAATCCTCCCGTGAGAGCGGGAAGACGGTGTGGGAAATTGCCGAGTACTATACCGACGCCTTTTTCCATGATACGGACAGGTTGCATATCCTGCGCCCCGATATCGCATGCCGGGCAACCGAGCATATCGAGGACATGATAGCACTTATCCGCCGGCTTGAAGAGAAGGGGCATACCTACACCGCAGGTGGCAATGTCTATTTCAGTATCGATACCTTCCCCGCTTACGGTAGGATGGCTGGACTGAAGCTGGAGGAGTTGCAGTCGGGAGCACGCATAGTCGTTGATGACAACAAGCGCAATCCCAAGGATTTTGTCCTGTGGTTTACCAACTCCAAGTTTGAGAATCAGCTTATGGTCTGGGATTCGCCCTGGGGCCGCGGGTATCCGGGATGGCATATTGAATGCAGCGCCATGAGCATGAAATATCTTGGAGAACAGTTTGACATACACTGTGGCGGTACCGACCATATCAACGTGCACCATACCAATGAGATTGCCCAGTCTGAGGCGGCTACCGGAAAGCATTGGGTTTCATACTGGATGCATGGCGAGTTCCTCATTGATGATACCGGCAAGATGTCAAAATCTAAAGGCGAGTTTCTCACTCTCGATTATCTGATACAGCGCGGGTATGATCCCCTGGATTACCGGTATTTCTGCCTCGGGGCGCACTACAGATCACAGCTGCAGTTCTCCTTTGATGCACTGGATGCTGGGAAGCGGGCCCGGTATAATCTGATGGACCGGATCTCTGTCATTGCTTCTGAGGTGCGGGATCCGGGTTGGAAGTCCTTGGATGCAGCTGCTCTGAGCCCTACGGGCAGGAATCTTCTCGATGCTTTCAACGAGCATGCTGCAAATGACCTGAATATGCCCAGGGCCC
>CAZSBC010000142.1:0-8525 GCA_964605195.1 uncultured Spirochaetales bacterium
CCTCTTCAACTACCATCTCTTCCGCCGGTGCTTCCTCTTCCACTCCGCCTGCAAATACCGGAGCAATTGCAAAGAGCATGATACCAAGGAGTACCAATAGTTTTGTAACTTTTTTCATCATTACACCTCCTAAAAATTCAAGCCGTTTGACAAACAGCATAATAACCTTTTTAAATGTAATAAGGTTATAACCAAAGATTGTAATGTAGAAACCCATGCTTGTCAAATAAAATAGCGCAATCTCTATTCAATTGAACAATATACCGAATGCAGGACTCTACATGTGTGCTATTGAACTCAATTATAGCACGAATCTGGGATGATTAATCTATAAAATTGTAAACTCTATCTGGATTTTTTACCAATTGGTTCTGATGTGACTGCTGACAGCTCTCTTCTTGCAGCATCCCCGGATTGTTTCGCGGCTGATACCGTACGGATGTATAGAGCAAACTGAGTCAATGAGATAATAACAAGAAAAGCTGCGGCAAAGAGGTATGGGGCACGTGGAGAGAGAAACAGCCCTACAATCCCACCACCTAGAGATCCCATACCGACTCCCAGTCCGATGGTACCTTCATGGTATCCGTTAAGGGCTCCGCAGTTATCAACTGTGCTGGCTGCATTACCATAATACATCCCGACATAATAGTTGTGCCCGGTGAGCGATCCGATACAGACTAGGGCACAGGTGATTATCACAACATGCTGAAATGAGAAGAGGAGCAGCAATCCCACAATGGCAACAAGCTGCAGCAGAAGCATGACAATTAGTCGGTAGTGCCAGAATGTGGTAAGATACATCACAAAATATGCCCCAATGACAGCAGTACGCATGATTCCAAGGATGAGGGCATGCTGTTCAGGTGGAATCCCTGTATCAACTGCCATTTTGGGGAACAGGTGCAGAATAAGACTGCCGACAAAGGCCCCCCCGATATTCGCGATCCACCCCAATTTGACAAACAGATGCGCCTTGTAGCGAGAATTCTCCGGAAGGGTCGAAGACAGCGATTCCTCATGAACAGTTTCTGCACCAGTTCCCTTCTGCAGCGTCCCGGAACTCGGTTGCATGCGATAAATGAGTAGTACATTCAGCAGACAGAAGCCTATAGCAATGAACAAAGGGAGATCAACAGCCACTGCAAAAAGTTGTCCTGCAGTAAAGTTACCCAGAATCATGCCGAGGTTCCATGCTATGCAAAACTTCAGGACAAGTATCCCTACCCCCTTTGTAGTTCTAGTCGGATCACTCCTGCGGTTGTCATTCAGCCAGGCAAGAACCGGCGGATAGACAAGTCCGGCGGATCCTCCGCCGGCACCGTAGAAGGCTAGGGCAGCGGGACTGTCAACTTTCAAGACAGCGAGCATGCCCGCGCAGAGCATCAGCAGGGCTGTACCGGCAAGCATCAGCCGCTTCTTATTGTGTGGTGAATCGGCAAATTTACCGAAATATATACTGCTTACAGCAAAGAAGATCGAGAATACCGCACCGTATATGCCCATGACAAGCATGTCGGCATTCTGTTCAGCCAGCCCTCGTGCAATCCTGAAGACAAGAATGTTGAGCACGGCATCATTAAGCAGGGTGATGCCATAGGGGATGTGTTGTTGTATAACCCCGATGTCTGCTCTGACAGTTTTCATATCACATCAACGGCTCTTTGGGATTATCCCATTCGCCGCACTGGAAATGTGTTCCCGGATTGCCGCATCGGCACTCTCCGGAGTCCCCCGGAAAATAGCATCAATCAGCTGTTCATGGAGCCCGATCTCCTTGTCACTCTCCCGGGTAAAGGCGGAACCGTTCCATCCGTCCCTTGTCAGGAAGAGGGTTGTGGCTACCTGCTCGAACTGCTTCAGCAGCAACGGCATACCGGTACGTTTTACCAGCTCCTTGTGGAAAAGGTAATCCTGGTAGTCCGCTTCCTGGAAGTTCCTCTCCTGCAGCAGTGCTGTTATCTCACCCGCCATCGCATGCAGGGCATCAGCCTCTTCAACAGTCCCTTTCAGGAGGAGGATCCGGCCGGCCTGTACCTCGATACCTTCCCGCATGATGGTATACTCATGTATCTCCTGCAGAGAGAGTTGTCGTACCATTATCCCCTGCTGGGGTTTCACCTGCAGGATGCCTTCCTGCTCAAGCATCCGGACCGCTTCAGTGATGGGCGCAACGGACATATCGAACTTTTCGGCCAGGGTGCGCAGGGACCACGGATTATCAGGGGAAAAATGTCCGGTAATAATCATTCTGCGTATCTCCTGATACGCCCTTTCACTCTTTGTCACTCTCTGCACTGCTCTCTCCTTCTCGTATGTATCCTTCCCGCTCTCTACCCATAGTACCACTTGAATGATTTCAGGAAAAGAAAATCCTTGACAGCCTTATTATCCGCTGCTACAGTATAGCCAAGTTGTCATAACACTGTCATGACAGTATATAACACCAAGGTCCCTTTATCAAGGGTCAATACCGTAGACGGTATAAGGAGCAGCCAATGCTGTACAAGGTAGCTATAGTCGGTTGCGGTCGTATGGCAGGATATATAGATGACGAGGTGGCACACTATGATGCCATCAAGGTACCCTACTCACATGCAGCGGCCTATCACGCATATCCGGGTACCAGAATCATCGCTGCCTGCGCACTGCACGAAAGCTCTGTGGAACGCTTTTGCACCAGATGGGATGTACCCAACGGATATACCGATTATACCGAGATGATCCGTACGGAAAAACCGGACATCGTATCAGTAACCACCCACGCAGAACTTCACGCACCAGTGACCATCTTCGCTGCAGAGCATGGTGCCCAGGCTGTTTTCTGTGAAAAACCCATAGCAACCTCCCTGGATGAAGCCGATGCAATGATTGCCGCCTGCAAAGCCAATGGTACAGTTTTGCTGATTGGTCATCTCAGACGATACCATTCAGCCTTCAGGAATGCAGTATCCTATATTTCCAGCGGTGCCCTAGGTGCCCTGAAGGAGATCCACACCATTCATACCGGCAAGCTGTTCCATACGGGATCGCACAGCTTTGACCTGATTTCCATGTTTGCCGATGCACCGGTAGCGTTCGTACAGGCTTCGCTTGATGAGCCTGTAGAAGATATCAGTGCTGAAAAGATAGATCATGATGTCTCGGGTGTGGGCATAATACGCTTCAGCAATGATGTCACCGCCTTTGTCCATGCCCGTGGCACCAAACCTCCACTATTTGACCAGCGCTTCATCTGTGAGCAGGGAGAGCTGGCGGTCTACAACAACGGGACCGAGTGGGATCTGCAGGTAATTGAACCGGTAATCCGGAAGCAGCCTGACGGATTGAAAGCCTGGAAGGATCTCCCGCCGATATCAAAATCAGTACGAACAGCTCTCCCCTTTCCCATAGAAGTCAACAGCATGACCCTTTCAGCTGTTGAGGAACTTGTCAGGGCTATCGATACGGATGGTAATGAAGCTATCAGCAGTACCGGTGAGATGGGAAGGCTGGCCCTGGAACTGGGGTTTGGATTTATTCAATCACATAAGGCCGGGGGAAAACGTGTAGCCCTGCCGTTGCGTCACAGAACTCAGCATATTACAGCACGCTGACCTGCAGAGGAGGATAGAGATGGGTAAGTTGGTTGTATCGGTACTTTCGGAAGAAGAGATTCATCAGATTCATCAGAACACTCTACGCGTTCTCTCCGATACCGGTTTCAGCGTAGGTCATGCCGAAACCCTTGAGTTGTTCAGGAAACTGGGAGCAGTGGTCGATGACCATTCAGGTATCATACAGCTTTCCGGGGAACTGGTTGACCACCTCCTTGCTTCGGCTCCCGCAGTGGCTCTCCTGGGAGGATTGAATGGCAGGACCCTCGCTGCCGGAGGAGACTCGGTACACTATACCTCCCTTATTCTGGATCCCTTCGTTGTTGACTGGGAGGAGGGGGTACGGCAGCCCGTCCTTGCCGATGTGAAGCGCAACACTATCATCGGAGAATCTCTTGAGAGAGTGTCGATTATGATGCGTATGCAGTATCCGGTAGAGGATGTCCCCGAACCTGACAGCTACTACAGGACAATGGAAACCTTCATGCTGAATATGACCAAGCATATTTCAGCCTATCCAGACACCATTGAAAACTGCCGGGACTGGATTGCGGTAACTGAAACGGCAGCAGTCGCCTCTGGGCGCCCTTCCGGGGATCCTTCCCTGCTCTCCATAGCCATGGCAGTTATAAGTCCGCTGCGGGTGAATGCAATCAATATCGAGATCATGAAGCTGGCAATGGACTGCGGTGCTCCCATATTGGCGACAGTCTGTCCCATGGCCGGCTCCACAGCACCGTTCAGTGTAGCCGGAACCTTTCTGCAGGCAAATGTTGAGGCCCTGATACCGGTGCTGATTGCTCAGGCATACAAACCGGGGCATCCGGTATTCTACGGGGTGGGCCCCTCGATAACAGACATGCACAGTGGAAAGGATCTCTACTACCGGGCCGAGAAGATGCTGTTCAAGGTCATGGCCAACCAGATGAGTAGATTCTATGGTCTTCCTAGTTCGGGTGAAGCCGGAGGCTCGCTCTCCTGTCAGGCCGATCCGCAGAACGGGGCGGAGAGCCTTGCCTATCTGCTGGCCTCGCATGCCTGGAAACAGAATATCATCGGGGGTCTCGGCAGTTTCGGGAATGCCAACGGCATGTCAAGCGAGCAGATCGTGATGCAGTGCGGGCTTATTGACATGGCAGAGTATCTCAGCAGGGGGGTGGACTTCTCCAACGGAAAGGACGGCCTGGCGGCGATAGCAAGGACGGGTCCCGGGGGCAACTTCCTCACAGATGACCTTACCCTCACGCTGCTGCGGGATAGCGATGAGTTTTTCCACACCCCCTATATGGACCTTTCCGGAGAGCCCTCCGATCCTGGCCAGGGCAAAAGCATGCCGGAGCTTGCTCATCAGAAAGTGCTCGACCTGGAGAGATCTTTCAACTCTTCGGTACCGGATTATGCCGCAGAGCAGCTGAAACGCTTTTTTTATGACAGATATCAGGATAAGATGGTTAGTAAGCTGGATTAGATACACGTTTGTGTGGGAGAGAAGAGGTACTGTGACCGCTAGAGAAATTGCCGATCTGTTTGAATCAATTGCTCCTCTGGATTCCGGGGTTCCCGGAGACGAACTGGGTTTCATCTATGGTGATCCCAGTATCACCATCAGGGGAATCGGATGCCTGTGGAGTGTTGATGCCGGCAGCATACAGCACTGTATTGATCACGGACTGAATCTGATCATCTGCCATGAACGTCTCTGGCTGCCTCCACAGGAGAGCCCCTGGTATGATGCTCCACCTCCGGATCGGCTATTTTCCCGCATCAAGCGCAGCGCGCTGCTGGATGCCGGTGGCATAACTGTCTATCGCAGCCACTCCAACTGGGATGCCCTACCGGTATACGGCATAGCCGACAGTGCCATTGGTGCCCTGGGGATTGAGAACCTGCAGGAAATTGCCCGTCGCAAATTCTTTACTGTCCAGGAGCTTCCAGAGACCCTGTCTGCAGGCAACCTGCTGAAGACAGTCGAGAGCAGGTTCGGTGCTTCCACAACCAGGTTTTTCGGCGACAGAGAAAAAAAGATACAACGGTTCGCCTTCCTGATCGGGGGATTCGGCGAGAACCAGTTTCATCTACCGCAGGTTGCAATGGAGCTTGGGGCTGAAGCCCTCATCATCGGTGAGATGAGCGAGTTCATCGTCCTCTCTTGCCTGGAGATGGGGCTGCCTGTCATTGAGACCCTGCACAGTGTGAGTGAAATACCCGGAATCAGGAACCAGGTGAAAATCCTTGCTGGGCAGCTTCCGGAAATCCCGGTGGAGTATGTCCCGAGCGGTATAACCGCTGGCTGCTAGAACTTGTATCCCAGGCGGGGATCGGTAAAATAGTTATCTGCGATTACACTCGGTTTTGAGATCTCCAGGATCAGGCAGTCGCTGACTGCCATGAAGGTATGCAGAGTGCCGGTTTCCAGAGGCAGCACATCGCCGGGATGCATGATGCGGACAGCTCCCTCAACAGTCATCTCAACCTCGCCCTGCACAATGAAGAAGGTCTCATGCTTCTCCCTGTGCATATGTTCCGGACAGCGCTGGCCGCTGAAGAGGAACATATATTTCCCGCAGTAGCCGTGCTGCTCCTCATTTGCAATCCAGAACTCAGTCTCCCCGATCCTGTTGAAATCTCCCAGCCCGAAATCAAAGACCATCGGCTCTCCAGGAGGCAGGGCAACACCCCAAGACGCACAGGTTTTACGAACCCTCTCCTTAACAGACTCCGCTTCAGGACCCTGGAGTGAGTTTGCAAACCCCTTATCCTTCTCCGTATTCATCTCCACACTCCTATTCTGCCGGATACTCAAGCAGGTAGTCACTGATCCTGCGTACAAGCTCGATATTTCCGTCGGCCGGCACCTGGTCAGCCACTCCCAGTATGTACGGAGTTCCCCTCCATGCCGCTACGGTGCGATCAACCTGCCGTTTCACATCATCCCAGGTATAGGGATCGGTGAACATGATTCCGGGGATTCCGCCCCACAACACGACAGAATCATTGCCTACGAGAGAGCGTATATCCTCAATATCCACTGTACCACCCGGTGAAGGGGTGAGCGCCTCAATAACATCCATTCCCACCCCGGCCAGTTTCCCGGCGATGTCATTGATGACCCCGTCCAGGTGAACGGCACAGGAGATTCCTGCCGGATGCAGCAGCTCAAGCCGCCGCTCATATATGCCCCGCAGGTACTGATCGAAATACCCGGACATGGTATCCCCCGACACATTCTCGGCAAAGTGGACCAGGGGGGGAGCAGATGCTGCCAGGGCCTCAAGCAGGGGCTGCTCCTGCTCTGCCATCATCCTGAAAATTTGCTCTATCATATCGGGATAATCCAGCAGCAGATAGACCCCGTTTATTACCCCGGCCCACTCATATAGGAGGGCGGCAAGCGGGCTCCGCGGCAAGGCAACTGCCGGCAGGCCACCGAAAGCCTTCCACCGGCCTGCTCGCTCCGCATAGGTATCAAGGAACTGCGGCACCATTTGGCGATGCTCAACCAGGTAGGCGAACACCGCCAGATCGGAACCGTCGTTCAGAGCATGCTTCGCATGCGCCCACGAACAGCTGCCGGCAAGGAACTCCACCACTTCCGAAACAGATCCCACCGGGGTTTCCCAGACCGTGGCAATCCTAGTGGGCGTCCGTTCCACGGAGACTGTTACCGTGCTATCGTATTCCGGCCTACCGCACCAGAAGGAGTCATATTTGTAGTAGGGGAATATCCCGAGGGAGCGACACAGTTCCAGATACCCCTCATCTGATCTCCAGGCAGCATCAGCCGTCCCGTCCTGTTCCCGCCCTGCAATCCAGTACTCCAGATCTGCCGTCCAGGGGATAGCGGCATTATCCCTGGTGAAAAATGATCTGATATCTGCCATATCATCTACCCCGCTGCCAAATGCATGATTTTTTCTTGGGTAGCTTCTGCCCGGGAAAGTTCACCTGTTATTCTTCCATCATGCATTACAGCTATACGATCTGCCATTCCCAACAATTCCGGAAGCTCTGAAGATATCATAATAATTGATTTCCCCTCACTTACCAACTGGTTTAGCAGAAGATATATTTCATACTTGGCACCGACATCAATTCCCCTGGTTGGTTCATCGAATATCAGGATATCTGTATCCGCCAGCAGCCACTTTGCCAGAACAACCTTCTGCTGATTGCCTCCAGAAAGATTCTTCACAATCTGTTCTCTTCCCGGCGTTACAATCTTCAGTTTTGAAATATAGTGATCACTGACCTGTTGCTCCTTTTTGGCAGAGATAAACAGGCCTCTTTCGACATTTCTGATTGATGGCAGTGAAATGTTCTCTCTGATGCTCATATCAAGAACAAGGCCATCCTTCTTCCGCTCCTCAGGAACAAGTCCCAAGCCTTTTCGTACTGCATGGCAAACTGAAGGAATGTGCGTCTCCAGCTTGCTGATCTTCAAGGTTCCGGAAGTTCTTTTGTCGGCTCCGAATATTGCCCGTGCCAGCTCTGTCCGACCAGCACCTACAAGTCCGGCAATCCCCAGAATTTCCCCTTTATGAAGGGTTATAGACACATCCTTCAGTTTATCGCTTGAGAAATGCTCTACCGAGAGCAACTCCTCCCCTCTTGCCTGTGCAACTTTTGGATACTCATTCTCCAGACTCCTTCCTACCATATTCTCAATGAGCTGTTTCCGGTCTGTGGCATCTACCGCTTGAGTGATGATGTGTTCTCCATCCCGAAGAACCGTAACCGTGTCAGCTATCTGAAAAATTTCTTCCAATCGGTGGGAAATGTAGATGATCGTAACACCCTGTCGCTTCAGTTCATTAATTACCCCAAAAAGAATTACCAACTCATTCTCGGTCAAGGTTGCAGAGGGTTCATCCATTATCACCGATTTTCATGGAAATAACTAACCCCTAATTCTTTTCTTCACGATTAGGC
>CAZSBC010000143.1:0-8471 GCA_964605195.1 uncultured Spirochaetales bacterium
GATGAGCCCTATATTCCACTTTACGAGGATTCTATTTCAAGTTCAGTAATCGTTATGATCCCATTACTTTGGGCTCTTTCTTCATCGTTTAAGCCCTTAAACCAGATTTTTTCATATCCAATTAGGTGGATTCCTGAAACAATTTCCTTCAAAAATTATATTGATGGATTGAATGCTGCAAATTTCTATAGATACTTTTTGAACAGTATTATTGTATCAGTTACCACAACAGTTACTGTATTATTCTTTTCTTCAATGACTGGCTTTGCTCTCAGTTTTTATAAATTTCCAGGAAGGAATATCTTGTTTGCAATAGTGATTGTAACGATGACTATTCCAATTCAGGTAAGAGTAATATCTTTATATCTAATTGTTAAATCTTTCAATTGGTTAAACACCTATTATGCCTTAATTGTTCCATTTTTCATTACTTCAATGGGTATAGTAGTTATGAAACAGTTCATTGTATATATACCAAAGGGACTGTTTGAATCTGCAAGGATTGATGGTTGCAATGAATTCATGATTTTTATCTCGATTCTGTTACCGCTTATTAAATCCGGTCTAGCTGCACTTACAATAATTAACTTCATGACTATGTGGAATGACTTTTTCTGGCCGTTGGTAGTCATTGATATTGATCAATTGCGTACTTTATCGCTTGGATTAGCTGTTTTCCAGGGATACTACTACACTGAGTATGGGCAATTCTTCGCAATAACGCTCTTGGTTTCAATGCCGATTATTATAGTGTTCTTTATTCTCCAAAAGTTTTTTATTGAAAGCATGGCCCTGTCGGGTATAAAAGGTTGATTTTTCCATGTAAGGCTTATGCATACCCGAATCGTCGTTTGTGCTGAAAATACAGAATGTTAAAAGAGATGTGCAGTTGGTCTGGATGAACTGCATTTGCAGTTTAACAGCCCGAAGATGCAAGTATTTAGAGTAATGATAGGGGAAAGGAATAAACATCATTTAGATGGACTCTTTTCCTTGACACAGGATATAAGATATTCTATAGTAATATAAGTTAAAGGATTTACTAAAAGCTTTAACTAATCCAAAACAACAGGACAAAATTGTGGATACAGATGAAAAACTGAACGAGAAACTGGAGTTTCTTTCCAGGAAAATCAGGCTGACTGCCCTGGAAATGATTCACAACACGGGGTCGGGGCATCCGGGGCCAAGCTTATCGGTAGCCGATATACTCACAGTGCTCTATTTTCCAGGGAGAGTTTCGATATCACCGAAGGATCCCGGAAGAAAGGATCGTGACCGAATCATTTTAAGCAAGGGGCATGGAGCCCCCGCCCTCTATGCATCGTTGGCTGAAGCGGGGTATTTCGACCGGAAGCATCTCACTTCCTTCAGGAAGCTTGACGGGATTTTGCAGGGGCATCCCGATATGAAAGAGACCCCAGGTGTTGATATGACTTCCGGCGCTCTGGGCAACGGCCTTTCTGCAGGAATAGGTATGGCTATGGCTTCACGATTTATCGGAACCCCGTTTCGCGTCTATGTTGTGCTTGGGGATGGGGAATGCCAGGAGGGACAGATCTGGGAAGCTGCAATGGCGGCTTCAACAAAGTGCTGTAACAATCTCACCGTCATAGTCGATCGGAACGGATTCAACCAGACAGGAACGACTGAACGAAGTGCCAGGCTGGAGCCCTTCCCTGATAAATGGAAGGCATTTGGCTGGGAGGTATTCGAAGTTGATGGGCACAATCACCGTGAACTTGTCCAGGCCCTGGATAGGGCCAAGGCCATAGATGGTAAGCCTTGCGTCCTGATTGCTAAAACGGTGAAGGGG
The DNA here is from genome assembly GCA_964605195.1 of uncultured Spirochaetales bacterium. GTDB lineage: Bacteria > Spirochaetota > Spirochaetia > JABMQR01 > JABMQR01 > CAZSBC01. The sequence goes on from CAZSBC010000143.1 coordinate 1,817, forward strand.
AAGGGAATATCATTCATTGAGGGCAAGGCGGAATGGCATTCAAAAGCGCTGAGCGACAGCGAAATCGAGCAGGTCAGGGCTGAACTGCAACTTGAAAGGGGTTATTGGCTATGTTGATTGATACAAAAAAAGCTGTTGGAGCTGCATTGGTTGCACTTGGAGCATCCCGCAATGATTTTGTTGTGATGGACGGGGACCTGTCCGGATCTACCCAGACCTTCCAGTTTGCCGATGCATATCCTGACCGGTTCATTGATTGCGGAATAGCAGAGATGAATATGATGGGCATGGCAGCCGGGCTGGCATCCTGTGGAATAATTCCGGTGGTAAGCACCTTCAGCGTATTTGCTTCCATGAAGGCATGCGAGCAGATCCGCACCTTTATCTGTTACCCGAATCTCAATGTGAAAATCATCGGATCATACGCAGGAATTGATGTCGGCGAAGCAGGGGTTACGCATCAGGCTATAGAGGATATGGCAATCCTGCGCTCATTTGCCAACATGCATATCATCAGTCCCTGCGATAGTGTCGAAGCCACTGCAGCCATTGAAGAGATGTTCAGGATTGAGGGTCCAGTCTATCTGAGACTTGGGCGCTCTCCTCTGCCGGTCATACACAAAGAAGGCTTCTCTCTGAGATATGGTAAAGCTGAAGTGCTGAAGGCAGGAACTGATGTAGCGATTATTGCTACCGGTCCGACAGTGAGCTCTGCCCTCCAGGCAGCAGATACGCTGCGAGAAACAGGCATAGAGACTGAAGTGGTGAATATTCCTTTCATCAAACCTATTGATGCTGATCAGATAGCTGAGACGGCTGCGAAGGTGACTGCGATCTTCACTGTCGAGGATCACAATATTATCGGGGGTCTCGGCAGTGCAGTGCTTGAAGCACTGGGTGATAAAGATCTTCAGACCCCGGTTATGCGTCTGGGGCTTCCCGATGTCTTCGGAACCTCGGGGCAGCCGGCACAGTTGTATGATCGATATGGTATCAGTGGCGGCAAAATAGCAGAAGCAGTTCTGAGTTTCTTTGCTAAATAGGGGATAGGCCGATGGTTCAGCGAATACTCATCAAGGTAAACACATTCTACGATTCCATCGTCTTGATGAATGCAACGCAGCGACTTCAGGGCCTTGATGGGGTCGTTGCATCGCTTCTTGTAATGGGAAGCGACAGCAACAAGGAAATACTCAGGGAAATGGGTTTTTCCAATGCTGAAACTGAATCGGCGGGGCCTAATGATCTGATAATTGCCTGCAGAGTTGAGAATGAGCAGGTATGGGAGAACCTGCAGCTTGATGAATTGTTCAAACGGACTGATCAGGAGCCTGAGCAGGGGAGAGTCTATAGCGACAGTGCAGAAGTCCTGAAGGCCCACCCTGAGGCAACGATGGCGGTCATTTCGGTAGACAGCAGATTTGCTGCATTTGAGGCGGAGAAAACCCTTCAGTCGGGCCTCTCAACCATACTTTTTAGTTCTGATATTCCATTGCGTGAAGAGAAGCGGCTGAAGGAGATCGCTGAGGAGCACAATGTACTGCTGATGGGACCGGACTGCGGAGTCTGTAACATCCATGGGAAGGCTTTCGTACTGGCCAGCATAACCGCTTCCGGGGAAGTCGGACTTATCGGACCCTCAGGAAGCGGGCTACAGGAATTGTCTGCGGTTCTGGGTGAGGCGGGCATCGGCATAAGCCAGGCAATCGGTACCGGCGGGTATGACCTGCATCCGGTTGTTGGCGGCAGTACCACGAAGGCTGGGATCAGGTACCTCGATCATGATGAACAGACCAAGCTGATTGTGCTGTTTTACAAAAAGACCAGTGATGCCGTCCGGGATGAACTCAGCGGATTGCTGCAATTATGTTCCAAGCCGGTAATTGTCTGCAGCTTTGGGGAAGATCCTCAGTACTGGCGGTCACGGGGGTTCGGAGCCTATGGAACGATGGATATCTCTGCCCTGGCGGCGGCCGCATCTCTTCGTAACGCTGCAGATGCAGCATCTATCCCGCCCTTTTCCCGTACTGATCAGGAAATTCTTTCCCTGGTCCGCCAATGCAGGCGAGAGCATCCGCTTGAAGGTCGATACCTGAAGGGGGTGTTCGGGGCAGGGACGTTTTCCGCCCAGCTTCAGGAAATATTTACCAGTGCTGGCCACCAGATATACAGCAATACGCCCTTCGGTGGTGGAAACAAACTGGATTCCGCCTCCCCTCCGGGGCATGCCTGTATCGATATCGGGGCAGAGGAATTTACTGCTGGGCGAGCTCACCCGGTAATCGATCCGCTGCCTTACAGCCTGCAAATACAGAGATTTTTCAGGGAGGAAGATACCGGGGTCCTGCTGGTCGATGTGATCCTGGGTCCAGCATGCCATGATAACCCGGCACAGTTTATCACTGATGCCGTCACTTCATCACGGAAGGGGTGCAGCCGTGATATCCTCTGTGTTGCTTCGGTATGCGGCACTGAACAGGATCCCCAGATACTGAGCAGACAGAGAATGATTCTTGAGCAGTCAGGGTTTATCGTCCTGCCGACCAGTGCTCAGGCAGCCCGTTTTTGTGCTCTGCTCTTTGCCGGTAAACCGGAAGAGCTGATTGCAGGATGGCACTCGCCTGCCTATGATCGTGGCAGCAAAACAGTTGCGAAGGCAGGAGAGGGCTTTAACACAGGGGGGGCAACGGTTGTGCTGCCTGCTGATTGTTCCGTCGTAAACATAGGCTCAGTACATATGGGGCAAGCATTGGCCAGGCAGAATGTGCCGGTGTACCAGGTTGCCTGGAAACCTCCATCCGGTGGTGACCTGGAAGCTTATGGCCTCTTGCGAAGGGTCAAAAAAGATAGTCATCTGTATGAACGCATAATAGAGGGCAATAGGAAAGCCCTTAAAATTCTCACTGACGGGGAACCCGTATGGACTGATGTTGCCCTAGCCGGTGATGTGATCCCCGGATTCAGGAAGAATATGATACTCCATACAGGGCCTCCAATGGATTTTTCCAGAATGATGCCTGCCCACCGAAGCGGGATTATTGGGGGTGCGTTATTTGAACGTCTGGCAGCAACCCAAGAGGATGCCGTACGGAAAATTGAGAATGGAGAAATCGAAATATATTCCGGTATAGACTGGGGAGTCCCAAGCGGTGGTATGGCACCGACAACGTTTTCCATGCCGGTAATCGTGGCAGAGGATCGTAAGCATGCTGCCAGGGGTTTCTGCCCGATTCAGGAGGGGCCTTCCTACCAGGCGTTGCGATGGGGAGTCTACGATGAGGTTGTGGAAGAGCGTCTGGCATGGTTCAAGAGGGTGCTTGCACCGTGCCTCAGCGGGGCCCTGAAACGGATTGGTGGGATTCAGCTAAAGAATGTCATAGCGAAGTCCCTGCTTATGGGAGATGAAAACCACAGCCGCGAGACAGGGACTTCCCTGCTTCTGGTATCAGAATTGTCGGCTGAAATTGCCGGCTCAGGACTGCCTTCGGAAGAGCTGAAGCGAATTTTCTCGTTTTTCCACAGTGCCGACCGGTTTGCGCTGCATGTATGCATAGCGGGAGCAGCTTCTGTGCTTGCAAGTATCGCCGACATACCCTACTCAACAGTCATGTCTGCTATGTGCGCCAACGGGATCATTACCGGGATTAAGATGTCCGGTGCCGGGGCCCGTTGGTTTACCGCCCCATCCCCAGCTATTACGGGCAGGTATCTGAATCCTGCCTGGACGCAGGAGGATACTGTTCCGCTGGCAGGCGACAGCACGATGGTGGAAGTCTATGGTCTAGGAGGCCTTTCTGCTGCTGCTTCCCCTGCGGTTACACTGCTAGCCGGGGGAAATGTCAAGGATGCAGTCAGGCGGACTGAAGAGATGTGGAAGATATCGCTGGGAAAGCACCCACACTATGGCATTCCCCTGCTTGATTTTCAGGGATCCCCTGCCGGTGTTGATGTCATGAAGGTGCTTGAAACAGGGATCGTACCGCAGAGCCATGCGGGCATAATCCTTAAGAGGGGGGGGCAGGCTGGTGCCGGAGTGGCTGAAATTCCCGTGGAGTGTTTTGTCAAAGCATTCAGCTGGTTTGCCGAATCGGTCTTGGGAGAGGAGAATCAGTGATGAATGTACTGGTAATCAATGTTGGTAGCACTTCCCTGAAATTCAAGTTTTACGCTATGCCGGCAGAGCAGCTGCTCGCAGATGGGTCCATTGACCGGATAGGTGAATCTGTTTCAACCGTATCCTTTGTCGTTGGCGGAGTTAGGGAAGCTTCATATCAGCGTCAGATAGCCAACCATGAAGCGGCAGTCGAACTTGTCATGGATGTCCTGGATGCTATGAATGGAGAGCCTGGGAGCTCTTCGGGTGCCAAAGATATTTCATATGCTCCGGATGCTGTAGGATTCAAGACTGTCCATGCCGGCAGCGAATTTGGACCGGTTGTTATTGACCAAGCGGTTATCAGTAAGATGGAGGAATTCAGTGAAGCTGCTCCATCCCATAATCCAGCCTATATTAAAGCGATAAAGAGCTTCCAGAAGAGGACTCCAGGTCTGCCCTTGGTGGCGGTATTCGAAACCGGCTTTCACAGGAATATCCCCGATTATGCCTACCTGTACAGCACCCCCTATGATTGGTACGAAAAGTGGGGTGTAAGGAAGTATGGGTTTCATGGTGCATCCCTGCGGTATGTCAGCGATCGGGTACGTGAGTTGACTGATGGGAAATGCTCAAAAGTGATTATCTGTCATCTGGGCGGTAGTTCGTCGATCTGTGCTGTTCGGGATGGTGTATCGCTTGATACCAGCATGGGATTTTCCCCCCAGGCAGGGATTCTTATGAACAACAGGATTGGGGATATCGACCCATTCGTTCTGCCGTATGTCATGGCCAAAGAGCAAACAGACATGGATACGATCTATACCCGTCTGGTACGTGATTCCGGCTTGAAGGGGATCTCCGGGTACAGTGGGGATGTGCGGGATCTGGAACGGGATCGTGAAATGGTCTATCGTGCCGATCTTGCATTGAAGATGTTTTCATATGCGGTGAAGAAATACATTGGATCCTATGCCGCTGTCCTGGATGGGGTAGATACCCTCTGCTTCTCAGGTGGGATTGGAGAAAAATCCTCTTTCCTCCGCAGTGAGATATGTTCAGGATTGGGGTATTTGGGAATTGAGCTGGACCAGAAAGGCAATGATGACTGTTACGCAACAGAGCAACGGGTTTCTTCGTCCTCCTCCAATGTCGATATATTTGTTATTCCAACGAATGAAGAGGTTGTCATTGCCCGATCTTCCTGGGATCTGTTAAAAAAACGGAATGAGAGAATGAACAATGCGTGAAAAGCCAAACCTGCTGTATGTGATGAAAGTTGACCTGACTAGCGGTTCCTGTACCGAAGAGGTCCTGGATGAAAGCCTGTACCGAAAATACCTTGGCGGGTGGAACTTGATTCTACACTACATGTTGAAGGAGATTCCCGCCGGGGCTGACCCTCTTGATGCAGCAAACGTACTGGTCTTTGCTGCCGGTGCGCTTACCGGTATCCCTATGGGTGGTGCGGCACGCAACAGTGCCGGTGCAAAGAGTCCTCTCACAGGACTTTGCGCCCTCAGTGAGGCCGGCGGCTTCTTTGGAGCCGAGCTGAAGCGCAGCGGCTATGATGCAGTCGTTCTGACAGGCAAGGCTGAACATCCCGTCTATATCTCAATTATTGATGGCAAACCGCAACTGCATGATGCTGTTGCCATTTGGGGGCTACCCATAGCCGAAGCCGAGCAGGAGATGCGGCGTGAGACGGGGCAGCCCCGCGGGAGGACCGCCCTGATTGGTCCTGCGGGGGAGAAGCTTGTCCCTGCTGCGTGCATACTCAACGATCTTTCCCATGCCTACGGGCGGGGTGGACTCGGGGCGGTGATGGGATCGAAACGCGTAAAGGGGATCTTAGTAAAAGGTTCCGCAAATCCCGTCTGGCATGACCGCAAGGAGCTCCAGAATCTTGGGAAATGGTTCAACTCGACCTGGAAGGATGCGACACCGTCCTCGGAATTCTTTGCCGAGCATGGAACGATCGGTTTCGTGAAAGCCCTCAATGACAGCGGGAGCCTGCCAACGAGGAATTTTAGCGAGAGCCGTTTTGAAGGGGCTGAAGAGATAACTGGAGAGGTGCTTACCGAGCGCTATCTCAGTAATCGAGGTACCTGCTTTGCCTGTCCCGTTGCCTGCAAACGGGAAGTGGAAATGACAGAACCCTACAATGTTGATAAAAAATATGGTGGGCCAGAGTATGAGACGGCAGCTGCATTTGGGTCAAACTGCGGTAATTCAGACCTTGCCGTCATAATAAAAGCCAACGAAATGTGCAATGCGTACGGTATCGATACCATATCAGCTGGGTCGGCTATTGCCTGGGCGATGAAATGTGCTGAAGCGGGAATCCTTTCGGAGGAGTTAACAGCCGGGCACACCATTGAGTTCGGCAACGGAGCGGCCATTCTCTCCCTGCTTGAGGATATGATTCATGCCCGCGGAGCACTTGGAAAGGCGCTGGGGAAGGGGGCAGCCGGAGCTGCCGCGGAATTGAGGATTGGTCAAGAATTTGCCATGCATGTGAAGGGGCAGGATTTACCCTATCATGAACCGAGGGTGAAGCAC
>CAZSBC010000144.1:0-8421 GCA_964605195.1 uncultured Spirochaetales bacterium
TGTGGCTGCTCTTCATGATCTGATGAGTCCCTCTGTTCCGGAATTATCCGGAAAATCATTGTATTTCAGTGATCCGGCAATTGACAGACACTGGAGGATAGTATATCACTGTATGTACACGTGTACAAGAGCCTGGAGGTGAAAAATGCAGTTACACGAGCATCCCCACAAACGATTCAATCCGCTGACCGGGGAGTGGGTTCTCGTCTCCCCCCACCGCACGAAGCGCCCCTGGCAGGGGCAGTCGGAAGATATCCAGAGAACTACCGGGCCTGGGTATGATCCGGACTGCTATCTCTGCCCGGGCAACAGCCGGGCCGGCGGGGTGAAAAATCCACTCTACTCCGAAACGTTTGTCTTTGACAACGATTTTTCCGCCCTGCTGCCCGATACCCCTGCACAGTCAGGAGAGTGGGGTCCCAACGATATGTTTAGGGCAAGACAGGTACGGGGGCTCTGCAGGGTGGTCTGCTTCTCCCCTCGGCATGACCTTACCCTCGCTCGCATGGATACGGCTGCAGTCAAAGCGGTCATAGAAGTCTGGGCCGACCAGTACGAAGAGCTCAGTGCCCTGGATTTCATACACCATATCCAGATATTCGAGAACCGCGGAGCCGTGATGGGCTGCTCGAATCCCCATCCCCACGGGCAGATTTGGGCAGAGGACTCCCTTCCCGACCTTCCGGCCAGAGAGATGTCGCATCAGCAGGAGTACTTCCGGAAACATGGATCCACTCTCCTGCTCGACTACCTTGCCCATGAGCAGGCAGAGCGGGAGCGGATCGTATACGCCAACGACTCCTGGACTGTGCTGGTCCCCTTCTGGGCTGTCTGGCCCTATGAGGTGATGATCCTTCCCAACCGGGCAGTCCAGTCCCTGCCGGAACTGCGGGATCATGAACGGGTTGCCCTTGCAGAGGCCATGCGGCATCTCGGGATCAAGTACGACAATCTCTTCACCACCAGCTTCCCCTACTCCATGGGAATTCACCAGCTGCCGACCGACGGCAGGGAGTATGATGGGTTCCAGATGCATATGCACTACTTTCCACCGCTCCTGCGTTCAGCTACAGTGAAGAAGTTCATGGTGGGCTATGAGATGCTTGCAGGTCCGCAGCGGGACATCACGGCAGAGATGAGCGCCGGGCAGCTCAGAGAGCTCCCTGCCATCCATTATCGTGATACCACAGAAGGCTTCTGAGGGAGGACACCATGACAGCAAAGGATCTGCTCCGGGATATTGATTCGGGCGCTGCCGATACCATCATGAGGAAGATCTACAGCGCCAGCTTCGATGCACCATACCATCGCAGCAGGGCAGCCGCCCTGATTGAGCGTCATGATGTGCTGTTCGGCTCCGTGGCCAGGAATCAGCCGAGAGTCTACTCCGTTCCCGGGAGGACCGAGCTTGGAGGGAATCATACCGACCATAACAACGGCATCGTGCTTGCTGCCTCGGTGAACCTTGATACCATAGCCGCAGTGACATCGACTGAGAACTCCCGCATAATCATTGATTCGATCGGGTTTGACCCGGTTGTTGTAGACCTCCCCGCTGATCCCGGCATGCCAATCCTTCCCGATAACCGGAACTTCGGGACGACCGCATCGCTTGTCCTCGGAATTGCCGAGGCTTTCAGGGCTCACGGCTACCGTATCGGCGGGTTTGTTGCCAACACCGCCACCGATGTCCGTAAGGGATCGGGATTAAGCTCGTCGGCAGCCATAGAGATCACCATAGCGGTTATCCTCAATGATCTCTACAACGATAACGCCATCAGTGCCGTCGACCTGGCCAGGTTCAGCAAGTTTGCTGAAAACACCTTCTTCGGGAAACCGAGCGGCCTGATGGACCAGACGGCATGTGCCTATGGAGGTATAATAGGAATTGATTTCATGGATCCGGCAGAACCGATCATCTCCGATGTCAGCTTCTCCTTCCATGATGCCGGTTACACCCTGATGGTCGTTGATACCGGCGGTAACCATGCCGATCTCACCCCCGATTACGCTGCCGTACCGGCAGAGATGAAGTCTGTTGCCGCCTTTTTCGGCAGAAAGACCTGCCGGGATATCACAGTTGAAGAGGTGTTGGAAAACGCTCCGCAGCTGCGACGGGAATGCGGTGACCGGGCTGTACTCAGGGCCCTCCATTTTCTCGGGGAGACTGAGCGTGCCGCCCGGATGCATGCAGCCCTGCGAAACCACTCCATGAAAGAGTATCTGCAGCTTGTGCAGGCATCGGGAAACTCCTCGGCCAAGTTCCTCCAGAATGCCTATGCCCCGGGGAATCCCAGGGAGCAGGGCATCACACTCGGTCTTGCTGTAACTGAAGATTTTCTCGGGGATGACGGGGCCTGCCGGGTACATGGCGGGGGCTTTGCCGGGACCATCCAGGCCTTTATTCCCAATGAGCGGGCTGCTACCTACCGGGAACTCATGCATGGCATATTCGGCAGGGGCTCTGTCGATATCCTGACGATCCGCAACGTGCCGGCAGAGAGAATCCTCTGACTTACTCTGGAAACAGCGCCGCAATCTCCGGCTCTATCAGGCTGCAGGCACTCTCTTTCTCCAGCAGGGCCTTCAGGGAAACAGGAATATCTAACTCCCTGTCGATCAGCGGTTCCACTATGGTATCGAACTTGGCAGGATGGGCAGTGGCAACAACAATACTGTTCTCTGACGGGACAGCGGTATTGCGCACCCTCTCCCCGGCAGCAGTGTGGGGACAGACGGCATATCGATGGCTTTTCCAGACCTTCCTGATGCTCTCACGGATCTCTCTGTCAGACACACTGATCGCCGAAACCTGCTCCCTGATGCATTCGATGTCTCCGAAGAGTGCAATCAGCCGCTCCATGTTGCTGGGATCCCCGACATCCATGGCATTGGCAAGGGTTGCGATGCTTTCCCTGGGCTCATAAACCCCGGATTCCAGATAGTCGGGAATAGTCCGGTTGGCATTCACTGCCAGAATGATTCGCTCAATAGGTGCTCCCATGGCCCGTGCCCAGTAAGCTCCGACAGAGTTTCCGACATTTCCGCTCGGAATGACCACTACCGGAGCATGTCCGTTACGTTTCTCGAACTGCATGGCCGCATACATGTAGTATACTGACTGCGGCAGCAGCCGCCCGAGATTGATGCTGTTGGCTGAGGTCAGATGGTACCTTGTGGCAAGATCCCTGTCCATGAAGGCCCTCTTCACCATCCGCTGGCAGTCATCGAAAGCCCCGTTCACCGCATAGGCCATGACGTTATCTCCCCAGCAGGTCAGCTGCTTCTCCTGGCGTTTTGAGACGCGTCTGTGGGGAAAGAGCACTTTGACATTGATACTGCGCTTGCCATGAAAGGCGGCTGCAACCGCCCCCCCGGTATCGCCGGAAGTTGCCACGAGAATGGTCAAAGGCGTTCCACTCTCTTCTGTCAGCCGCTCCATTGCCCCGGCCAGAAAGCGGGCCCCGAAATCCTTGAAGGCTGCTGTTGGACCGTGAAACAGCTCCAGCACAGCCTGTCGGTTGTTGTACCAGTGCAGCGGGACAGGAAAGGAGAAGGCCTCCCTGCAGATCTCTTCCAGCTCTGTCTCAAGCTGATCCCCTGTGAAAAAGGGGGTGAGCATGCGCAACGCCATCTCGTGATAGGGCATCGACGCTGTTATCCCGAGAGTGTCGGGAGCCGGAAATGCCTCCGGTATATAAAGTCCGCCATCAGGGGCGAGTCCCTGGAGTATAGCCGTTGATGCGGTGACTGTCGGTGATTTCCCTCTGGTACTTGCAAACTGCATACAAAATCTCCTTCAGGTACTAGAATCTGGCCCCGAGATAGGCACTGAGACGGAGCAAGTCGGCAAAAACGCCTCCGGCGGTCACTTCCGGACCAGCGCCGGGTCCCTGGATCACCAGCGGCTGTTCATGATAGCGGTCAGTGGTGAATGCTACGATATTGTCGGTACCGGTGATTCGGGCGAAGGGATGCTCCTTGGGATACCTCCGCAACTCTACAGAGCACTCACCGTTGCTGTCGATCACCCCCACATACTTCAGCATCTCACCGCTGGCAGCTGCATCAGCCCTAAGCCGTTCCATCTTACTGTCAATGAGATCAAGGCGCTCCATGAAGGCCGCTATATCGGCATCCCGCAGCTCTTCGGGGATGAGGTTCAGTACAGGAACATCTGTAATCTCGATCTCTATTCCGATCTCTCGGGCAAGAATAACTGTCTTGCGGACGATATCCATCCCGGAGAGGTCATCGCGGGGATCTGGTTCGGTATACCCGAGCTCCTTCGCCTCCCGGACCAGGGCGCTGAAGGGGACGCTGCCGTCAAAGCGCCAGAACAGATATGCCAGGGTCCCAGAAAAAACTCCTTCGATCCGCTGGATGCGGTCACCTGTCTGTATCAGGTCTTTCAGGGTATTGATAATGGGCAGTCCTGCTCCGACTGTAGTCTCATAGAGAAAATGCATATTCTTCTCACGACCCTGCTTCATCAGCTCGTAGTAGTAGGGCAACTTCTCAGTACCGGCCTTTTTGTTTGGGGTGATGATGTGAATTCCCCTCTTGATCCACTCCAAATAGAGTTTGGGCAGATCAGCCGATGTGGAGCAGTCGATGAAAACCGAATGCGGGAAATAGTCGGCAGCAACATGTTCGGTGAACTGCTGCATATCGATGGGGACCGCCTCATTGTCGAAAAGCTCCTTCCAGCCGGACAGTTCAATGCCATAATCATCAATAACCATCTTTTCGGAATTTGCAATCCCGCGGACCCGCAGGTCAACGCCGAATTCATGTTTCAGGCGCTCTGATTCCCGTGAGATCTGATCAAGCAGGGTCGCACCGATCAGTCCCGGCCCGAGCAGGCCGATGCTGAGGGCCTGGTTCGAGAGAAAGAATCCTGCATGCAGAGCACGCAGTGCCCGGGTTGAATCGGAGCCCTTGATAACTGCGCTGATATTCCGTTCCGATGAGCCCTGGGCTATGGCCCTGACATTCACACCGGCTTTTCCGAGGGCATTGAAGAACTTGGCAGCAATTCCCGGCACACCAGGCATGCGCTCACCTACTGCTGCCACAATGGCACAGTCACTCTCCACTTCCACAGAGTTTATGCGGTAGCCGGCAAGCTCTTCGGCAAAGACCCGACGGACCACTTTCTCGGCACTGGCAGCGTCTTCCTGAGGAACGGCGAAGCAGATTGAGTGTTCGCTGGATGCCTGCGATATGAGGATGACTGAGATATCAGCATCCCGCATGGCACTGAACAGGCGGGATGATATACCCGGGACACCAATCATTCCGGCACCCTCAATATTAACTAGGGCGGTGTGGTGTATGGCGGAGAAGCCCTTGACGATCAGGTCAGTGTCATTTGCCGGTTCGGAGGAGACACAGGTACCGGGATGCTCCATATCACGCAGAGTTCGCAGATAGATGGGAATGTTTTTTGCCATGGCTGGGGCCATTGCCAGTGGGTGCAGCACTCTGGCTCCGAAATAGGAGAGCTCGGTGGCTTCGGCATAACTGATTGCCGGTATAACCGATGCGCTGGGAACCTCATCTATGTCGGCACTGCGAAGCATCTCACTCTGGTTCCAGAAGGTCACATGTTCGGCATTGAGGATGGCACCAATGGCGGAAGCTGTGAGTTCTCCATTATTACGGTCTGGATTGACCACGGTTTCATCGTCGCACATTGCCCAGCCCCCGCCTATCAGGAGGGTGTCCACGCTGTCGTACTGTTTCAGTAATGCATTGAGATGGTAGGCTGTCTTGTCCGTTCTGATGCGGTATCCGATGTCTGAACGGGTGGTATGGACCACCTTTGAGGAGTCTATGACAACGGGGGAGAAGCCCTCCCGGGAAAGTATCTGGGAAATGGCCTGGAGTACCCAGAGGAGTTCCAGTTTTTCGATATAGATACGGGTGCTGTCGGCAGCTTCACCAACCAGCCAGACGGCCTTGAGGATATCCTCGATATCACCAAAATCCTTTCTGATGGCATTCAACAGTTCAGTTGGATCTTCCCGATTCAGCAGTGCATTGATCATCTCGAACCGCTCCTCGAAGATCTGCTCCATATCGCCCCAGATCCTCTCATTGCGGGTGATTGCCAGATCCACCAGCGAAGCGAGCCGCTGTGCTCCGGTCAGATCGGGAGTGACGATGAACGCTGAATGGGCAGCTGTATCGAGTTTGCGTATATCAAGGATACTTCTTCCGGCCTGATTGTTGCGTTCATTAATTCCGTTTATTGCATGCACATGCCAAACTGCTGATTCCAAATTCATATCTGCTCCTTTTGCTACCCATAGATATAGAAAAAAAAGAGCCCTTTGGGAAGGACTCTTTCTTCTTTCCGGCCCGGCCGGTATTGCAGTCAATATCGGCTAGCAGACCTTCTCGACCTTCCCGGCCCTCAGGCATCGAGCGCATACTTTGACTGTCTTTGTAGTGCCGTTTACATTGGCTTTCACTTTGAGGATATTCGGCTTGAAAACACGTTTTGACTTCACACCAATGTGCTGGCCTACTCCGCCCTTTTTCTTTGCCTGTCCTTTCCGGGGAACATTGTTACCGGCTACGGTCCCTTTTCCACATATTTCGCATTTACGTGCCATAATTCATTCCACCTTATCTATTACGTACTACTGGACGGTATTGTTCCTGCAAAAAATACAGCTCGTTGAAATTACCAGATAATCTCGATTATGTAAAGCCCTGTCAGATCAATAACTATACATATTATCGGGTTGTATGCAAGCCCCTCTTTACAGTATTGAAAGATTCTCTGAAATAGGCCACTCTTTCGGTGATGGATGCTACTATATACCTCATCGCCGTTACCCTTTCCCAGTCGGCAACTCTGGCCATAGGGAAATTACGACGGGCAATATTCCGTGAAAACGCTGCTGTTTCAGCCTATGCCTTCCCGGCCCTAATCCCCCTGGCATGGTCAACTTACAGGCCGCTTGCTGATCAGCTGCCCCATCTCGTTAAACCACAGCACCCCCTCATCGTTTCTGACCCGAAAGCGGTCTCTTCATCCAGATTCATCGGCCTTGATGCCGGATCAACCCATTGCATTGAGCAGTGGCAGCAACGGGTGGAAAAAAACCTTTCCAGAGATGCTGGGGCAGAGGCTGCAACTGGTCTGTTTCCCAGCTACCCAGGAATCTATCTCTATTCAGGTATTGACAGCACGCTCCAGCTCTCTGCAGATACAATTCCTGCCATTGATGACGTAAGAATAACCTGTTTTGGCATCCACTACGATGACAGCTGCCAATGGTGGGAAGATCTCACCTACACCGAGTTGTGGTCGAAGCATATCAGCTGATCCCGATACGGGGGCACAGCTCTCCCAGTAAACAATGATTGCAATTCGGGCTGCGGGCCTGACAGCAGACTCTTCCATGGTTGTTGATCAGCATTGAGAAGCGGTACTGCCGTCCCCGATCCACAAGCCCTGACAGTTCCCGCTCTATGGCAGCAGGAGTGTTTGCACTGGTAAGTCCAAGTCTGCGCACCACCCGCGAGAAGTGGGTATCAACAATGATTGCCGGTTTGTTGAAGACGGCTCCGAGGATGACATTGGCACTCTTGCGACCTACGCCGGGTATCTTCAGCAACAGCTCCATCTCATCGGGCACAGTGTCTGCAAACTCTTCATGGATCACCCTGGCAGCCTGGATACTGTTTCTGCTCTTCATCCGGAAATAGCCGGTGGACCTGATGATATCGGCTACCTCATCTACTTCGGCAGCTGCAAGCATTGCCGGGGTCGGGAACTGCCTGAAGAGCTCGGGTGTAACGGCATTTACCTGCCTGTCGGTTGTCTGTGCGGAGAGAATAACCGCAATAAGCAGCTCGAAGGGGCTGCGATACCGCAGAAAACCGAGTTCCCCGGGATAGTGTGCATCAAGGATGGTATAGATGCGAAGAACCTGATCACTGCTGTTCACGGCGTTTCCCGGACAGCGCCCTGAAGAACCTGCGCACCAGCCCAATGCGCCCGAATCCGACCAGGTAGACCAGCCCGAGCACCAGGATAATCGGTACTCCGAATACAACGGCATAGAGCAGCCCCAGCCCGATATAGTAGAGCAGCGTGATGAATCCGTAGCCAAGTCGCTTCAGCCCCTCAAGGACACTCGGCAGCTCGTTGTCGATCTGCTCCTCAGGTGGGAGTTCCCCGTTTAGATAGACAGTGGCATAGGAGATCTGCCCCTCGAGGCGTTTCATGGTACCTTCCATGCTCTCGATCTCGGCTATGGTGCTGCTCAGCTCCCGCTCAATCTCGATGATATCCTTCATCGATTCCGCTTCCTTCAGGTATGTTGTGAAGCGCTCCTTGAGGATATAGAGCGTTTCAAGCCGAGACTGGGTATCGAAGTAGTAGTCGGTCACATCCTCCGC
>CAZSBC010000145.1:0-8019 GCA_964605195.1 uncultured Spirochaetales bacterium
TGCGCCCGTAGCTCAGCTGGATAGAGCGCCGGACTTCGAATCCGTAGGTCGCAGGTTCGAATCCTGCCGGGCGTATAACATACTCGGGCCGTTAGCTCAGCTGGCAGAGCAGCAGACTCTTAATCTGCGGGTCGAAGGTTCGATCCCTTCACGGCTCATATACACGTACACTTCATGGTTATATTGACAAAATGAAGTGACTGTGGTATATCACTGCGAGAGTGGTGAAATTGGCAGACACGCTAGATTTAGGATCTAGTGCCGTAAGGCGTAAGGGTTCAAGTCCCTTCTCTCGCATATGAGTATGGGATGCGACCTACCTGCTCAAATAGTGCTTGTAGTTGCGGCAATGCATGTATTTTGGCACTGCGATGGTTAATTCTGCCTGAATTGCCAGAATGTGCAACTTGCGAGAGTAGCTCAGTGGTAGAGCTCCACCTTGCCAAGGTGGATGTCGCGGGTTCAAATCCCGTCTCTCGCTCAACAAGGCGATCCGTATGTTCGGGTCGCCTTTTTTTAGCGCAGTGTCCAATTGCGTGAATTTCCCATAATGGGTCTGTACGTTTTTGCACATTATGCATACATTATAGGAAGGGTTCATTCCCGTTCCTGTTGCAGATTTCATTTTTCGCATACGGGAGCTTATGCGGTAATACAGTAATAAGAAGAGGTTTTTCAGAATGGATGCGAATCAGAAAGTGAAGGAATTGGATAATTCAGCGGTAGAATTGCAGTTGACCGTACCTAAGAATTCTGTTGAGCAGGAGTACCAGAAGGTTGTCTCCAAATATGCCAAGACCCTGCAGATCAAGGGTTTCAGAAAAGGTAAAGCACCAATTCCCGTACTTGAGAAGAAGTTTGGTGAAGCCCTGCTCGAAGAGACAATGTATGCATTAATCGAAGCCTCTGTCGAAAGTGCCCTTGAGGGTATTGAGGAGCAGTACAAACCGTTGCAATACAGTTCGCCGAAACTGGTTGACGAGGAATCTCTTGTCCTCGAAAAGGATAAGCAATTCAGCTTTGCCGTCTCCTACGACGTCTTCCCCCAGTATGAGATTCCCGAGTATGTCGGATATGCACTGACGGTCCCAAAAGTGACGATAGCAGATGAACAGGTTGACGAGGAGCTGACAAAGCTCCGGGAGCAGAACTCCATGGTCATCGAGAAGGATGGTCCGGCTGCCGCTGATTCCATTGTAACCGTTGACTACTGTGAGCTGGATGCTGAGGATAAGCCCATCGAGGACACTGCCCGAGAAGATTATGTCTTCACAGTCGGCACCGAATACAATATCTATAAATTTGACGATGATATCATCGGCATGAAAGCCGGGGATACAAAGATCATTGAGAAGAGCTTTGATGAGGATTACTCCATCAAGGAGTATGCCGGCAAATCCGTGCGAATTTCTGTTACGGTCAAAGTTGTCAAGGAGCGTGATATCCCCGAACTTGATGACGAGTTCGCCCAGGATATCAGTGAAGAGTACGAAACCCTTGAGGATCTCAGGAAGGCTACCAGGGGGAAGCTTGAGCAACAGCTGGAGAACAAGCTGCGTAACACGAAAATCAATGCTCTCTATGATGCATTGCTGAAAAAGTTCTCCATAGCTCTTCCCCAGTCGATGATAGCTGCGGAGCTGGAAAACTCCTGGCGAAATTTCATCTCCCAGTCCCAGATGCAGGAGGAGTACATGCTCCAGCTGCTGGAGATGCAGGGCAAGAGCAGGGATGACCTGCTAGCCGACTGGCGACCGCAGGCTGAACGTTCCCTCAAGATTCAGCTTATGCTTGACAAGATCACCAAAGCCGAGTCGGTTGAGGTTACCGATGACGAGGTGGCCGAACATGAGCACCTCTTTGAGAGCATTGAAGATGAGCGGCAGAAGGATTACTACCGCATGGTCTGGAAAGAGGATCATAAGATGCAGAAAACGATCGATATCCTGCTTGAAAAGAATAGCTTCACTGATGGGGATACCGTATCCTATAAAGAGTTCATGGAGGGTCCAGCCCCTTCCGAGGAAAGCGGTGATTGATTCTCATGATATGACCTGATGGAGGGTATATGTCAGAACTAGAAAAGATGCAGAGCCTGGTTCCCATGGTTGTTGAGCAGACTGGTATTGGTGAACGTTCATACGATATCTATTCCCGGCTCCTGAAAGAGCGGATCATCTTCATTGACGGTGAGATCAATGATCCCACGGCCGATCTTGTGGTCGCACAGCTGCTCTACCTTGAGTCCCAGGATCCCGAACGCGATATCAGCGTATATATCAACTCCCCCGGGGGAAGTGTCACTGCCGGTCTGGCCATGTATGACACAATGCAGTACATCCGACCCGAAATCCAGACAATCTGTCTGGGACAGTCGGCCTCCATGGCAGCCCTGCTGCTTGCAGGCGGTTCATCCGGCAAGCGTTTCACCCTGCCCTCTTCTCGCATCATGATTCACCAGCCTTGGGGCGGTGTGCAGGGGCAGGCTGAAGATATCGGCATCCAGGCCAGGGAGATATTGCGGTTGAAGAAATTGACAATTGCCTACTTTGCAAAACATACTGGTAAAGAGGAGTCAGTGGTTGCCAAGGACCTGGAACGTGACTTTTTTCTTGATGCCGGGGAAGCGGTATCCTACGGACTTGTCGACAGAATCTTAACAAGGAGTTGATTCATCATGGCTAAAACTCGCGGATCCTCAAAAAACTGCTCATTTTGCGGTAAGCATGCAGACCAGGTAAGCCGTCTTATTGCCGGACCGGGAGTCTTCATCTGTGATGAGTGCATCAAGGTCTGCAATACGATACTTCTCGAGGACACCTCGCCGATACCCGAAAACTTCCTGCAGGATGTACCCACCCCCCGGGAGATCAAGGAGTATCTCGATGCCTACGTAGTTGGCCAGGATACTGCCAAGAAGACCCTTTCGGTGGCCGTTTACAACCACTACAAGCGCATCATGCACCAGACAAGCGTGAAGGACAGTGACGTTGAGATTGAGAAATCGAATGTGCTTCTCATCGGCCCCACCGGAACCGGTAAGACTCTGCTGGCCCGAACTCTTGCCAATAAACTTAATGTCCCCTTTGCCATTGCCGATGCCACAACGCTTACTGAAGCCGGCTATGTCGGTGAGGATGTTGAGAACATCCTGCTGAAGCTCATTCAGAATGCCTCCAATGATATAGCGGCCGCTGAACGGGGTATCATTTTTATCGATGAGATCGATAAGATTGCACGGAAAACCGAGAATGTCTCCATAACCAGGGACGTATCCGGTGAGGGTGTACAGCAGGCCCTGCTGAAGATCATTGAGGGAACCGTTGCTTCGGTACCGCCTCAGGGCGGCAGGAAGCATCCCAACCAGGAGATGCTCAAGATAAACACCCAGAACATCCTGTTCATCTGTGGCGGCGCCTTTGTGGGCCTCGACAAGGTGATTGAATCCCGGGTCAGCCAGCATCCGCTGGGGTTCGGTGCCGATATTCAGACAGCCGGTGAGAAGGATCTTGAGACGCTCTACCGGCAGATGCACCCTGATGACCTGATTCATTTTGGCCTAATCCCGGAATTCATCGGCAGACTTCCCATCCAGGTATCGCTGAAAGATCTCTCCAAGGATGATCTGATGCGGATAATTACCGAACCACGCAACTCTGTCACCAAACAGTATCAGGCCTCCATGAAGATTGATGATGTTGATCTCAGCTTCCAGCCTGATGCGATTGAAGCCATTGCCGAAAAGGCCATCAAGCAGAAGACCGGGGCCAGGGGGTTGCGTTCGATAGTGGAGAATCTCATGGTGGAGATCATGTTTGACATCCCCTCCATCAAGGGAGCCAAGAAGGTGGTAATCTCAAAAGATGTTGTTGCAGAGGGCAAGAAGCCCGAGGTGATCCGTAAAAACGTAAAATCAGCATGAATATCATTCAAAAATCGCGCCGAAGCAGTCCCGAGGAAATACCGGTTCTCATCTCTGGTGAATTCGTTGCCTTTCCCGGAATGCGGTTCCCCTACTTTACCACCAGCTCCAAAACTGTCGAGGTAATCAAGGCTGCCTTCAGGAACGAAAGGCTTGTCTTCTTTGCCTATCCTCAGGAATCAGGTGATGATTCTGAGAAGCAGGGGAATATTGAGATATTCAGGGTTGGAACGGTTGTGAAGATCCTGCAGCTCACCGAAACACAGAGTGGTGCCATCAGGTTCTCGGGTGAAGCGCAATACCGTGCAACTGTTATCAAGACGGTTCGTCCTTCAGGGGGCGGTGTTGAGTTTGTACGCATTCAGCGGCATGAAGAGGATCCTGCGCTGAACAATGATGTGGCGCTTCTTATGGGAGCTGTCCGCAAATCATTTCATACCCTGCAGAATTTCCAGAAAAAACTTCCCAAGGAGATGCTTGACCGGATTCATCGGGCACCCTATCCCGATAAGCTGACAGATCTCATTGCTCCTGCCCTGAATATACAGAAAGACATCAAGATTGAGCTGATTCAGATCCTGAACCGTGAAGAACGCCTTAAGCAGCTATCCGTTATTATCGAGACGGAGATAGCGATGATGAAGCTGCAGGGTGATATTCAGAAGCGGGTAAAGGAGCGTGTGGAGCAGACCCAGAAGGAGTACTTCCTCAACGAGCAGCTCCGCCAGATCAACAAGGAACTTGGCCGGGATCAGGATGTCTCCGATGAGGTTGAGGATCTCTATACCAGGATTGCTGATCGTCATCCTCCCGAGGAGGTGCTGCTCAAGGCACGCCGGGAGGCGGACCGCCTGCGCAAGCTCCAGCCCATGTCACCTGAATCGGGGGTTCTGAGGACCTATCTTGAGTGGCTTGCCGATATGCCCTGGTCCAATCGGACCGATGATCAGTTCGACATACACCGTGCCGAATCAATCCTCAATGCCGATCACTACAACATGGAGAAGGCTAAGGACCGCATCCTAGACTACATTGCCGTACGAGGCATCCGGGGGAATCTTAAGGGTCCCATTCTCTGCCTGGTAGGCCCGCCAGGGACTGGTAAGACTTCGCTTGGCCGTTCGATTGCACGTTCCCTGCAACGGGAATTCATCCGCATATCCCTTGGCGGAGTTCGTGACGAGGCTGAAATACGCGGCCACAGGAAGACCTATGTCGGGGCTTTGCCGGGCAAGATCGTTCAGTGCATGAAGAAGGTCGGTACGGTGAATCCCGTATTCCTCCTAGACGAGATAGACAAGCTTGGTGCCGATTTCAGGGGCGATCCCTCATCTGCCCTTCTTGAGGTACTCGATCCTGAGCAGAACAGCTCGTTTACCGATCACTACCTTGAAGTGCCCTATGATCTCTCCCAGGTTCTTTTCATAGCCACGGCAAACTCACTGCACAACATTCCTCCCGCCCTGCGGGACCGCATGGAAATCATTGAGATTCCGGGCTATTCAGATCTGGAGAAATACCAGATAGCAACCCGGTTTCTCATTCCTAAGCAGCTGAAGGAGAACGGCCTTGACGATTCCGGTATCACCTTCCAGAAACCGGCAATTTTCTCATTGATCAATGACTATACGATGGAATCGGGTGTCCGTAATCTTGAGAGGACGATAGGTTCGGTAATCAGGAAACTGGCCCGCATACTCCTGAAGGACAGCAGCGAACCCGGCAAGGTCTCCTCTGAAGCCATAGCGGCCTTTCGAAAGAAGGTTACTCCCAAGTCCCTGGTAAAGCTCATTGGAAAGCCGCTGTTCACACGGGACTTGCTGCATGAAACCTCCGTTGCAGGAGTTGCCAACGGCTTGGCCTGGACAGAGATGGGCGGACGCATGCTGACAGTCGAAGCCTCCCTCATGCCAGGTTCCGGCAACCTGATCCTGACCGGCAACCTTGGCGAAGTGATGAAGGAGAGTGCCCGGATCAGTCTATCGTACATTCAGTCGCATACCGGTGAGTTCGGGCTTGACGCGGCTCCTCTAGATTCCCGGGATATCCACGTGCATGTTCCCCAGGGAGCTATCCCCAAGGATGGCCCATCGGCAGGTATCACCATCACCCATGCCATTCTCTCACGCCTCAGCAACACACCGCTAGTCAAAGGGTATGCCATGACCGGAGAGATTACTCTCACTGGGCGGATCATGCCTATAGGAGGGGTGAAGGAGAAAGTGCTTGCCGCATACCGCAACGGTATCTGCAACATTATTCTTCCCCAGGATAACAGCAAGGATGCACAGGAGGATCTGCCTGAGGAGGTGAAGGAGAAGATCACCATCCATTATGTACGGGATATTCTTGAGGCTCTGGCAATCACCCTCCCCGAAGTTGCGAATGGGAATGCATCCAAGAAAGAGAGGTTAGATACATGATCCCGACGCCTCCGGTCCCGCAAGAGCTGCTTGATACCCTTCAGAATCACGAGGAATTCCTCATAATCGGGCACAAGAATCCTGACAGTGACTGTCTCAACTCCCAACTGGCAATGGGGGCTGTGCTGCAGATGCTCGGCAAGCAGTATCACCTGATATCGCCGGGGCCCTTTGAGCGGCATGAAATCAAGCATCTTGCCACCCAGTTCTCTGTAGAGATACCG
This sequence comes from uncultured Spirochaetales bacterium, assembly GCA_964605195.1. Taxonomy (GTDB): domain Bacteria; phylum Spirochaetota; class Spirochaetia; order JABMQR01; family JABMQR01; genus CAZSBC01. The sequence continues at coordinate 6,570 of CAZSBC010000145.1, forward strand.
GAACATATCCTGGAGCGCAGGCCGGTCATTATCGTGGTAGACTGCTCAACACTTGACAGGATTGCACCGTTCGACCGGATAATTGACGGGCTGACCACTATTGTCATCGACCATCATGCTTCCGGGGAACCTTTCGGCAATATCAGCTACAATGTTCCCAGGGCATTTTCTGTCACCTTTCTGATATATCATATCATCAAGGCCCTGGATCTGCCGCTGACTCAGGAGCTTGCCCAGACGCTGCTCTTCGGACTGGCTACCGATACAGGGTACTTTCGCCATATCAACGGCGGCAGGTCCGAGGTTTTCAGCATGATTGCCGAGCTTGCCGAAGCCGGTGCAAATCCCGCTACCATACATCACCAGATGTATGGCGACAGATCTTTCAGGTCAAGGCAGCTGCTTGGGCTGCTGCTGTCACGTACTGAGCAGCTGTATGGCGGGAAACTGCTCTTCACATGGGAAACCCTTGAGGAGCATATGCTGTTCGGGGAGAAGGAGCGCGATTCCGAAACCCTCTATGCCCAGTTACTCTCAGTCGAGGGATGTGATGTAGCTGTCTACCTGCGCCAGGAAGCCGAAAAATCCTGCACAATCGGATTCAGGACCTCTTCCCAGAGCAGTATTGATGTCGGGCTTATTGCCTCCAACCTTGGTGGTGGCGGTCACAGAAAGGCTTCGGGAACTACCCTGCAGATGAATTTTGACAAGGCAAAGGCAACTGTAATCGGAATCCTTGAATTCTACCTTGGTGAATGATTCCACAGCTGCTGCACAGTCAGTCTTTGTAACTCACCACGTTACTATACCCAGTCAATTCCTGACAAATTCCCGGCAAACCGCCGGGAAACACCGTAGCTGCAACTGCTGAGAAGTTGGCACGCTTCCTGTATTGGTACCACTACACCATGCAGGAGGTTCATACCATGGCAATTAAGCAGACGGCTCAGACAAAACTCACCCATTATGTTCTCTGGAGACAGTATTCCGGATTCCACCTGATGAATTATCGTGAATGCCTGATGCTCCATATCTATCGGTATCCACTACGGAGAAGACTGCTTTCAGAGGAGGACTGTGCCGACTTTCTTCTGTTCATGATGGAGAAGATGGATAGAATTATTTCCCGCTTCACCTATTGCGGTGCTGCCTTTGAGACCTATATCGGGAATGTACTTGCCTGGCAGGTAAAAACATTTCTCTCTGCCCGTCAGAAACGAATCGATCGTGAACTGCTCTATTATCGTACCCTCGAAGGCAATCCTGACACAGCTGTCTATGTGGAGGAGAGCTATACACCAGCAGACTGCAATGACCAGCTCTTCTATTTCGGTACTATCTGGGGAAGGAATCCGAAATCGGTCATTCTGATTCATACCCTGCTCTATGCCCGCAGCTGTTCAGACAGTCTGCTGCGGAAAATTGCACAATCTACATCTCTGCAATATGA
>CAZSBC010000146.1:0-8015 GCA_964605195.1 uncultured Spirochaetales bacterium
ATACTGCCTAAATTTCAACCGTTGTGATGTGACGACTTTTTAACCGGTGGTGTTATAACCAGCAGGTAATACGGTCCAGGGATTGCATGGCATCATAATACAAACTTGATGAGGGATATGGTTTTGCTATAGGGAATAGTGATGTACTGTTTCATGATGGACCTGTCACGATCTACAAGAAATACAGCTACAACTCACCTGCTTCCAGGAAGCTGTAGAAAGATTCCGAGGAGAAGATCAGGTGATCCAGCAATGATATGCCTATGATTTCACCGGCCGCCTTCAGTCTCTGAGTGATAGCCCTGTCCTCATTGCTGGGAATAAGGTTTCCGCTTGGGTGGTTGTGGGCAACGATAATTGATGTAGCCCGCTCTTTCAAGGGGTCTGCGAAAACCTCCCGTGGATGGACAAGAGCCCTGTTTACCAGCCCGATCGATACAACTGAGGTCGATATGACTTCGTGGGCGCCGTTCAATGATATCCTGAGGAAATGTTCCTGTAGTCTGTCGCCAAAGTGGCGCAGGAGGGGATAGGCATCTCCGGGATAGGTGATCTTCTTTCTTGAGGCCGGCATGAACCGTCGGCCGAGTTCAAGCGCGGCAATAATTGTGGCTGCCTTCGCCGGTCCCATCCCCTTGATCTCCTGCAGCGTGGCGGCAGTAAGCTGCTTGCCGTCCGCATCGATTGCAGCAACCACTGCTCCGGCAAGCGTGTCGACCGGTTGGGTCATGGTCCCCGATCCCATGAGGATGGAGACAAGGTCGATATCGGAGACGGCTGCCGGTCCCTTATCAATAATCAGCTCTCGGGGCCGTTCATTGACGGCACGCTCCCGTATGGTTATGTGATTCAGTAAATACCTCATGTAGTGCATAACAGGCAGAATGCAGTTTGTAAATTCAATCCGAATCTCTCTCTTCCATGAAAAGAATTCTGTGCTAGAATATGGAAGAGAACCATACATCTATTCTGGGAAGTGTCTATGAAAGCCTGGGAGCATGAATACCGCTTTAGAAACAGCCTGGATCCCCGCAAGTTCAGAAAAGAGCAGAGCGAATGGGGGCTTCTTGAGGGCATCCTGTCGAACCGGGAAAGCCAGCTCTTCTTTCTCTGGAAATCCTCGGTACCGGGTTCATTTGCCCCTGACAGCCTCTTCTATACTGCCGTGCAGGCCTGGTCAAATCAGGGCTATGATGTAAGTGAGGCAATGAAGCTGCTTCCGGTAGCAGTTGCTGCTGTGGAGAAGCGGGAGTGGGGAGAGCTCGAACGGCTGACAGGACTGTTGCTGCAAGCCCTCTTCAGCGCAGACAGGGACCCTGAGCATATTGTATCCCGGTTCCGGCTGCCGGCAGCTTGGGAAGATATCTCCGCATCGTTTCCGGAAGATACATGGGATATGGTATGTACTCCACAAGAGCTACTGAAGCGCATCCATGCCGGCTGGCTCGGTCAGATCTGCGGTGGTGCCTACGGCACAGCAATTGAGGGATATACGGGGTATAACCTGCGTAAGGCCTTTGGGGAAGCGCTTGGAGGATATGTCACGGAACCGGAGACCTGGAATGATGATATCACCTTTGAGATTGCCCTGCTTAGTGCCGCTGATAGGCTGAATAACGGCAGTGAGCTTACTTCCCAGCTGATAGCCGAAGAGTGGCTTCGCCTGATCTATTTTGGATGGTCGGCAGAGTACTGCGCCCTTGAGAACCTCAGGCGGGGGATATTCCCGCCAGATTCCGGCTCATTCCGCAACCCCTATTCGGAGTGGATAGGGGCCCAGATGCGGACCATGGTCTGCGGCCTGCTCTTCCCCGGAGCCCCGTGGGGAGCGGCTAGGCTGGCCTGGAACGACAGCCGGGTAAGTCATACCGGAAACGGAATATATGGAGGCATTCACTCTGCAGTACTGACATCGCTGGCCTTCTGCATCGATAATCCACGGGAACTCCTTCATGCTTCCAGGGAGTATATCCCGGAAGCGACGATGTACAGCTACTTCTTTGACCTTGCCATGGAGACAGCGGAGCAGTCACCGGATCATCTCTCAGCCTGGGAGAAGCTTGAGCCGCATATCAGGATATTTCACTGGATCCATGCAATACCGAACATGGTCGCTGTGGTCCTTGCCCTCTACTACAGTGAGAATGAGATGGGCAGGGCTTTCAGGGTCCTCGGGGAGTGCGGGCTGGATGTTGACTGTAATGCCGGGGAAGTAGGAACCATCCTGGGGGTTATGCAGGGAAGTGTGCCTAAATCGTGGGGAAGCCCGATCGGTGATGAGCTGCGTACCTACGTACCGGGGTATGAGCAAATGAGCATAAGGAATCTGGCAGAGTGGACACAGGGGCTGGGAGATGCTATCCGGAGTGAACCGGAAAGAAGGAGATGAACATGGGAAAGAAAGAGGATAATTTTGACTATTTCAGGGAGAATCATGGTGAGGTCTATGCAGCCTACGAGCAGTTCGGTCAGGCCCTGCATGAGCACGGCGGTCCTTTGGATGAGAGAACACGCTGGCTGATAAAGATAGCCGTCTCGGCTGCTACCGGGCACCAGCTGGCCCTGAAAACTCATATCAGGAAGGCCCTGAAGGCCGGATGCAAGAGGGAAGAGATGGAACATGCCGTGCTGCTCATAGCCACGACAGCAGGCTTCCCCACCATGATGGGAGCCCTGATGACTTTACGTGAGGAATTGGAATAATTCCATCCCGGATACTTAAGCCTTCCTGACTGGAAGTATCATCGGCTCAGATGTATAATTGCATCAGGCAGAACGGCTGCACTGGGAGGTGCCGGTATGAAAAACAGGAGAATTTCAGGTATGCTGATGCTCATCCTTGTCTTATTAGGAGGTTCAGGTTGCATGATCTCTGGCAGTGCCCTGCCGGAGGAGCAGGAGATGGACGGGTTCACGCTGCTGTTCTCGGATGCCGAACGCAGGGATCCTGACCTGGTTCCCCCGGCAGAGCTGGCAGTGACAGCGGATGCAATCATCATGCTGGCCGCAGACCTCTACGGAAGATTCGGTACGTCCCAGGATAATTTCCTGTTTTCCCCCTACAGCATCTTCACGGCACTGACGATGACCTATGCCGGGGCACGGAGTACCACGGAAACCGAGATGGAGAGAACGCTGTATTACCCCTTCACCGGGGAGCGGCTGCATAATGCCGCTGGGGCGCTCGACTCCATCCTGGAAGGAAACAGTACCGATGGGGGTGAGGATGAGGAAGGCGACTTTGTCTTCACCAGCGTGAACTCGATCTGGGGACAGGAAGGGATGGCCTTCAGCTCTCCCTTCCTCGATATCATGGCAAAGAACTATGGCAGCGGGCTGCGGCTGCTCGATTTTGCGCAAGAGCCCGAAGCCGGGCGTGAAATTATCAACGACTGGGTTGCAGAAGCTACCCAGGAGAGGATAGAGGAGCTCTTTCCACCCGGGACGATATCAACGGAAACCAGGATGGTGCTTGCCAACGCAGTCTATTTCAAGGCAGCCTGGATCCATCAGTTCCAACCAGATCTGACCGGGGAGCATCCCTTTTACCTGCAGAGCGGGGAGCAGGTGTCAGTTGACATGATGAACCAGCAGGCCCGTTTCGGGTATGCGGCCGGCGATGGCTGGCAGGCAGTCGAGTTGCCCTATGCCGGGTACCGGTTTGCCATGGATATCATCATTCCGGATGATTTGAGCGCATTCGAGCAGTCGCTGACCGGTGAGCTGCTCGATGAGATCACAAGTGCAATAGCATACCGGGAGATCCTGCTGCGAATGCCCAAATTCACCTTCACCTGGGAACGGGGACTGGTGGATGATCTGGCAGCCCTCGGTATGCCGACAGCCTTCACGCCCCAGGCTGATTTTACCGGCCTTTACAGCGGCGGGAACCTCTATATCTCTGAGGTAAGGCACAAGGCCTTCATTGAGGTGAATGAGGAGGGGACCGAAGCTGCCGCCGCGACCGGAATCGGGATATCGCTGACCTCTATGCCTACCGAACCGCTTTCGGTTACAGTGGACCGCCCCTTCATATTCCTCATACGGGACATGGAGACCGATGCGACCCTCTTTCTCGGTAGGGTGCTGGCCCCCTGAGACAGAAGCAATCCACAGCCGCTTAGGCATTCATGCCCCTTCCCCCGGGCAACGCATCCAGGCAGGTTTTACTGTGCTAATTTACGTACGGGGAGTGCTTCAATATAGCCCCTCTCACCCAGAGGTGTCAGCTGATACCTCGGCGCCTCCTCCTTTGCCCATGCATACCCGTATAACCCCGGATTATAGAGCTCAATTGCCTGCTTGACTGATTGGATTACTTCAATCATCCTCTCATCGCTCTCTTCATAGGGCTGGCTCTGGAACACCATGTATGTTGCTGCAGGCAACAGCATTGACTCAATGCCTTCCGGCCGTTTCCCGCTGAAACCTGGAGGTATCTCCACCCCCTGGACATATTCGGATGTCCCCGGAATTCTCAGTGCCTCTGGAAGCCACAACCCAAGTGGTTCATCGAGCGAATCTTCCACTTCCAGTAATTTACCCCAGACATCACATCCGACCTCTTCACAGTACTCAAAATAGTGAGTTGCCGTGTTCCCGGGAAAATAGAGCAGCTCTCGTTCACCCTTCTCCATAATCTGTGTGAATAGTACAAAATTATCCATACCGTTCTCCTTGCGCTCCAGAGGGAAGGCTTTCAACCCCTTGGGCATGAAATGTTTGATTTCAGGCCGTATATGCCTGAACTGTTTTGGAGAAATACCGAAGTAGGAAGAGAAAGCCCTAGTGAACACCTCATGTGAGTTGAATCCGCAGCTGAAGGCAACATCAATGATATTACCTCCCTCCTGTTTCAACTGCTCGGCGGCTTTCACCAATCTCTGGCTGCGAATATAGTCAAAGAGATTTTCCCCGGCATGCTTCCTGAAGAACCGACTGGTATGCTCCTGTGAGTAGCAGATAGCATCGGCGATCTTCTTGAGCGTTATCTCCTCATGCATGTGGTAAGCGATAAACTGCTTGATCTCTCTGATTACATCCTCTTCATACATAGGCATAATCCTCATATACCGATTCTACACAGATCCTCACTATATTCTTGATCCTGCATGATATGCGCAGTATGGATGTATGATTTCATGTATGGCAGCATTCAGAAGTATATGCGGAACATAGTTCCCCAATAACCAAAGTCCCAAATTTATACAAAAAGGAGCAGGCTGATCGCCATGACTGCCATTCCCCCGATCAAGCCCCCTATGGCTATGTGGTGTTCACCATACTCCTCCGCTGTTGGCAGCAACTCATCTAGCGAGATGTAGACCATGATCCCCGCAACTCCGGCAAAGATCAGGCCGAAGGTGATGTCGTTGAACACTGAACGGAGGATAAAGAAGCCAAGCAGAGCCCCGACTGGTTCTGAGAGCCCTGAAAGCAGGGAGTACCAGAAAGCCTTCTTCCTGCTTTTCGTAGAGTAGTAGATCGGTATTGATACGGCGATGCCTTCCGGTATGTTGTGAATAGCTATGGCAACGGCTATGGTTACACCGAGGGTGGGGTCGGAGACGGCACTCATGAAGGTAGCCAGTCCCTCGGGAAAGTTGTGGATTGCAATGGCAAGGGCCGAAAACATTCCCATGCGCAGCAGTTTCTGTTCCTGGACCTCCGGTTCGGCGTCCGGATCGCCGCACTCCTTCACATGCTTCATCTCGTGGGGGTTCTCATACGACGGGATGACCTTGTCGATGATGGCGATCAGGGCTATGCCGCCGAAGAAGGCGAGAGTGGTGAACCAGTAGCCCCTGCGCAGCCCGAGTTCAATGATAAGGGCGTCCTTGGCCTTGAAGAAAATCTCTACCATGGATACATAGATCATCACACCAGCTGAGAAGCCCAGTGCCAGGGAGAGAAACTTGGGGTTGAATTTCTTCGAGAAGAAGGCCATGACGCTGCCGATTCCGGTGGAAAGGCCGGCAAACAGTGTGAGCCCGAAAGCGAATAGTACAGTTCCGGTATCCAAAGCTGGCTCCTCTATACTTGATGGGTTATTTATCATGTATATCATGAAAGAGAGATATTTCCAACAGGGCTGAATCCACTCTTCCCTGCTCTACAAGCTTCTGTCCCGCCGTGGAGTGCTGCCGTACTTCTCCCTATAGTGCCTGATCAGGTGAGATGCATCGCTGAAACCCGAGGAAAGGGCTGCCATGGTAACCGTGTCACCATGATTGATGCACTCTCTCGCATGTTCCAGCCGAATGCGGCTCAGGAAGGTATGGTAGCTTTCCCCGGCCTGTTCCCTGAAAGCTTTCGTGAACCCGGAACGTGACTTGCCGGCAACGGCGGCAGCCTCATCAAGTAGTATCTTCCTGTCAAGGTTGGCTTCACTGAAGCGCAGTACCCGCAGCAGCCAACTCTCAGGGGAGCAGACCGCGGTATTTGATCGGTGGGCAGATAGAATCCCGAGAATCACAAAGAGATACGCAATAACTGAAAAGAGGTCCCCGCCCGGGATTGGGGGAGGGGGGAGCTCATCCCCGGAGAATGTAGCGGGTGCTGATGCCCTGTCTGAGAGAAAGGAGCGGACATGCTCATCTTGCAGCCAGTCAGTAAGCCCGGTCAGGGAGAGCTGCACGACGGTAGCCTGGCCCCGGTTCTTCCTGATTTCATAGCGATGCACACTCCAGGGCGGTAGGATCAGGCCGCGCACACTGTCGAGGGTATACTCCTGGTTATTCATCCATACCGTTCCCTCCACCTGTTCGAAGTAGTTTACCTCCAGAGAAGGGTGACAGTGCAGGCGGACGCTCTCCGGACGCGGAAAGGATCTTGTCCTGATGCTTACCGGGCCCGGTACAGAAAGGTTATCATGGTACTCCCGTTTGTACAGAACTGTATCAATCATACAGCCGATTGTACAATAAAAACAGCGAATATTTCAATTATTCAGACATAAAATACCTTATTATACAACTATATCACTTTTTGTCGGAGGGAATATGACTAGGATGCAATATGTTTCACAGGTTATGGAACAGAGTGAGCGTGCCAAGCCGCTGTTCAGCCCCATACTGATGCAGTTCGCTGCCCACTATATCGGTAGGAGCTATCGTGACTTCTACCTGGATAATGAGGTGCTTGTTGAGGCCAATATGCGCTGCAAACGGGATTTCCGCACGGATACTGTCAGCTGTATCTCGGATCCTGCCCGGGAGGCCGAAGCGCTTGGGGCTGAATGTATCTATCGTGAGGAAGGAGTGCCCAACTGCAGCAGGTACCCTCTCTCAGCAGATGGTGATCCGGGTTCACTTTTGACAGGAGAGTTCATGCAGGCCCGGCGCATAGAGGACAGGATTGCAGCAGTACGGCGTTATGCCACAGTGGTTGATCCGGGCACGCCGATCATTGGCTGGATTGAGGGGCCCCTGGCTCTGGCCTGTGATGTAATGGATTTGAGCGAGATGCTCATGGTGCTGATGACCGCTGCCGGATTCACCGAAAGGCTGCTCGATATCATGCTTGAGACGGGCAAGCGCTTTGCCAGCGCCCAGATTGCTGCTGGAGCAAATATCATCGGGATTGGGGATGCCATCTGCTCACAGATCGGCCCCGAAGAGTACCGGCAGTGGGTGCTGCCGCGACACAGGGAGCTGGCCAGCTATATAAAGAGCCTCGGGGCAATGGTGAAGCTGCATATCTGCGGCGATATCACCCATCTGCTGCCAGATCTCGCTACTATCGGCGTCGATATTCTCGATATCGACTGGCAGGTTGACCTCGATCATGCCCATGGAGTTCTCGGGAATGGGGTCATCAGGTGCGGGAACCTTGACCCTGTGGCGGTCATAGAGCAGGGTACTCCCGCTGCAATCGAGAAGCTTGTCAGGCAACTGATCCAACGAGAGCAGGGGCGTCCCTTCATTCTCTCCGGGGGGTGTGAGATTACTCCGCATACTCCAGTTGAGAACCTCATGGCCATGAGCTCCTATAAATAGTTCAAGTGCTGTAAAGGG
>CAZSBC010000147.1:0-7993 GCA_964605195.1 uncultured Spirochaetales bacterium
ATGAGCAAATCCATACACAAGACGATATGTATCCTTACAGTTGTACTGCTACTTGCAGGCTGCAATCTCAACGGACCGGGTATTTTCAGGACAATATCGCTATCAACAGCGATTGAGGATTCTGAGCTTGCCACCGAGAATGTACGCAATATCCTGCTTGTTACGGGAAATACCATGTATATCCAGCACGGTGGAAGTGTCAAGAAAGCTGATATCTCTGTATCCTCACCCAGTTGGGACACTGTTGCCCTTAACGATGGATCCGCACCGGTATTCGTGCATGAAGCTGTCGTAACCGGAACAACGGTGGTATATTCCGGATCCGATTCCACGACAAACACAAAGACTGTCTATGTAGATACCATCAATGCCGCCACCTATGCAGGCAATATGGTTCCTCAACTTGAGGATGTGCAGGTTATAGGCTTATTCGTCGAGGAGGATGGCTCTACCGTATATGCCTGTATCTATGATGCTGCCACTGACGAAACCGTCTTCTACACCATACTTACCGGAACCCCTTCGGCTACCGAAGTTGGCCGCATAACAACTGTCGATCTCGATGTGGCAGCCTCAAGCATACAGTATATAGAGAATGGTGCCGATGATATGATCATACTCACCTACTATGACAGTGTTCAGAAAGATTACAGCAATTACTCCGTTTCGCTATCCAGCCTCTCCACGGCAACCCCCATAAATGACACCGTATTTGACAGCAGTGACGATGCCGCCAAGGATGTCCCTGTTGTCGGGGCAACTGCCTACGGCGGGGATGTCTATATTGTCACGAGTGACGGCATCCTGATAACCGCTGACAGTGCCCTGACCACCTTTACGGCAGTCAACAGTGACACAGGCGAAGACATGGGGCTGAGTCTCAGTCCCTCCGGCAGCACTGTATCACGCTTCAAAATACCCATGACGGTCTGTACCGACGATGGTACCGAATACCTCATCTTGGGCGGAACAAACAGCATGTACTGGTACGTAATCGGCGGGACAAGCATACCTGCAGAGCTCTCTGCCTCTGCAAATGTGTTCTATGCCAACCTGGCATCCTCAGAGATCATGGATTTTTACAACAGCGACAGTGCCGGTTTCTCGTTCTATGTGGCTACTGCCGACTCCTGGGTCTGGAAAGTTGTTGCAGAAGGCACCGCATCAGATCAGCTGCTCTGATGCAGTGCTCATAACGTGGCTGATATCCCGGATCATGGCGATTTGATTTCATGTAGAATTTGACGGCTTTCCGGATCCGTGTAGTTGGCTTCAATTTCACCCATCTCAAGGCCCACAAATTCATGGGACATGTAATGTATCCAGGTATCATCCTCTGGGGTTTCAATAACATGTTTTCTGCAGTAGTAATCAGGTTGTATCGGCAGATGCGTATCCTTGTAGAGTGGTACCTTGTAATCATGCACGACTATCTTGAGATCCCCACGGGGAATTCCCTTTGCCATAATGACTTCACTGAGTTTGTTTATGGTTTTCCCAGTATCAAAGATATCATCCACTAGCATGATCTTGTCGCCTGTACGCAGATGCTCTGGTGAGTATGTCCAGCCGTCGATCATGACACTGGACTGACTGCGGACGTCGGTATAGGAGCGGGCTACCACAGCAGCATAGAAGACGGGTCGGCTGCTGTTCTTGACCAGCTTATAGTATTCACTGAATACATTTGCAAGATAAGCCCCTCCCCTGAGTGATGTGTATATGATATCGGGAACAAAATTATCCTCGCTGTGTATCCGGTAGACCAGCTTCAGTGCATTGTCCCGAATCGACTCAGGGGAGATGAACTCTTTCTTCATAAGACCTGCCTTTTTACCTCTGTTGTAAATGTTTCACCGTTACGGATATACTCGATCCGATATGTGTGTTTTGTAGTATCATAAAGTGATTCATAGAAATCGGCAATATGTCGCACGCTTGTTTGGTTTATTGCTGTAATGATATCGTAGTTTCTCAGCCCTGCGATATAGAACGGATTGTTCTCGCTCACTCCGTTCATGAAGAACATGACCAGTCCCTTTGTACGGGTAGATAGGTTGAGATTGCTGCGCAGCTCATCATCCAGCGGTTGCACCAGCACTCCCGGCCACAACAGGCTGGAGCTGTCGGCAATCTCCTCATCCGGCTTGCGTTCGTCAAGGGTTATAGTCAGATTGAGGCTTCTTCCGGAACGCTGCACAGTAATTGTCTGTTCGGCATCAAGCTCTGCGTTGCTGATCAATCGGGAGAGTTCTTCAGTATTACTTACCGTTTTGCCGTTGAATCCGGTAATAAGGTCCCCGGGCTGCAGGCCGCCGATATTGGCTGGTGAACCGATATAGACATTGGCAACAAAAACACCCGCTTCATCCTGCAGACCAAGATCTTCGAAAAAGGCATCAAACTCATACGTATCAATCATGGAAACACCAAGCCAGCCGTCACGTACCCTACCGAACTCAAGGATTTCAGAGATGATCTGTTTGGCATTGTTGATGGGAATGGCGAATCCAAGGCCGATATTGCCACCTGTCGGGGCAGCTATCCAGGTATTTATACCGATAACTTCTCCATAGATGTTTACCAGCGGTCCCCCGGAATTTCCCTGGTTGATTGAGGCGTCGGTCTGGATGAAATCATTGAGATTGTTGATATCGCGGCCGGAACGCCCGAGGGCACTGACGATACCCGCGGTTACGCTGGAATAGTATCCGTAGGGACTTCCCATGGCCAGTACCCAGTCGCCAACCTTGAGGTGGTCGGAATCACCAAGCGGGGCTATTGGTATATCGCGCTCATCACTTTCAAAGGAGATTACTGCAAGGTCTCTGCGGGAATCGGTACCCACCAGCGTAGAAAGGAATTCACGCTTGTCATTGAGAACAACTTTGATCTCATCGGCATCCCCGGCAACATGGTGGTTAGTCAGCACGTAGTAGGTATCTCCTTCCCTTCTGAAGATAACTCCTGAACCGAGACTTTCTGCTTCATACTCCTCCTGATCCGGCGACTGGAAGAACCAGGGGAACCCCCCAAAGGAGGGAATATCACGTACAATTGTCTGAATTACGTCAACTTCGACAACTGAGGGAAGCACGGCGTCCACAACAGCATTGAAGGAGTTCTGGAGTGACTCGATTGAGGCCATCTCGGTAGATGGGTCAGATCGAAGCTCTCCCTGGACAGGCTGTTCAACATCCTGATCACCGGCAATGGTAGAGTAGATTCCATTTGCTGAAAGCGACATTGTCAGAGCAGCAATGCTCAGGACAAGCAGAACAACCATTGTTTTTCTTGAAATTGTTGCTTTTTTCATACGATACCTCGCATACAGATAAAGATTAAAAAGCAGTCAGCACTTCAACATGATCCCCATGTATCGCAATGGTATGTTCCCAGTGAGCCGAAGGCAGGCGATCGGCTGTCACCACGGTCCATCCATCATCAAGATGCTCAATCTTGGAACTTCCGAGATTGATCATCGGTTCTATGGCAAATACCATACCGGGTCGAATCCTGGGATTCGGTCCGATACTGACATAATTCGGTATCTGGGGCTCCTCATGGAGTTCAATACCTACTCCATGTCCACAATACTCCCTGACGACACCGTATCCATTGGCATTGGCAAGATTATAGACGGTCCGTGACAATTCATGAATCCGTCTTGCCGAAGCTGCCTTTTCAATAGCTGAATCAAGACATTCTCGGGTGATATCAACCAGCTTCCTGACTTCCGGGACCACATCGCCGACCATGATGGTCTGGGCTGCATCGCTGATATAGCCATCCAGAGTAACCCCGATATCGATACTCACGATATCACCGCTAAGCAGCTTCCGGTTACCGGGAAGCCCGTGTATCACCTCTTCGTTAACGGAAATGCACGTTGATGACGGGAAGTCCATGTACCCGAGAAATGTAGGTACTGCCCTGTGCCTGATGATGAAATCATGGCTGAAGGCATCAATTTCCCCGGTGGTAACACCCACATCAACAAAATTCTGCAGTTCGGCATGCAATGCAGACAGAATAGCTGCAGAAGCCCGTATTCCCTGTAACTGTCTCTCATTTTTCAAGATAATCATAATTCTTTTAATCGTATAGTATCAAGAATACCATTTATGAACCGATAGGTAATATCGGAGCTGTACTCCTGTGACAACTTGACCGCCTCGTCAATCATGACCGGAGGCGGGACACTGGAGTCATGGAGCATGGTGAAGATACTCAGTCGGAGAATTGCCCTGTCTACTCTGTGTATCGAAGCAAGGGAGCGGTTCTCGGAATATTTTTCAATCAGGGCATCAATAGCCGGCAGTTCCTGAATCGTTCCTGCAACGAGAAAGCGAATCCGGGTTAGCTGCTCGGGTGTGAGGTGCTCCAACTCAGCCTCAGACAGGGCCGGAAAGCAGTCTATATCCTCACCTTCCCCGGGAAAGCCGTTGAAATCAGCTGAATAGAGCGCTTTAAGGGCAAGTTCCCTGATTCCGTGCTGGCTGTTCATCGTTTCCGGTCTTCCTGCAGTTTTGTGATAGGTCAGAGAAGTATCGTTACTTCAGCTTCCTCACGCAGGTCCTTGACCAGCGATGAAACGGCAAGCTGATAAGCTTCCTGTTGCTTTTCAACATAGAGCGACTGGCTGATGTACTGGCGCACTGTCATGGTATTATCAGGAGCAAGCTTGTCATCAAGTGCCAGCAACCTGGTATAGGTGTGCTCATTGACACGTACAATGTGATACCCGGTCTTGGATTCCAGGACATCTGAAATCTCTCCGGCCTCAAGTTCAAAGACGGCATCCATGAATGCATCACCGAATGACATCCTGGAACTGGTATCATCAATGGCAAACCAACCGATACTACCACCGACGAACTTGCTTGCATCATCCTGTGAATGGGCAATCACCAGTTCATCAAAGGTCTTGGATCCAAAAGAAAGAGTCCGGAGAATCGATTCAGCCTTCTCTTTCGGTTTCGTCGTTGTACCGTTCTCCTTGCTCAGATAGATATGGGATATATTCACATATTCAGGATTGATGAAACTGGCGGCATTCTTCTTGTAAAATGAGGTAATCTCCGCTTCAGTCGGTGCGGGTATATCCTCAATCATATCACCTTTGGCAGACCTGATATACGTATTGACCACATAGCTCTGACGATACGTGTCCTTGAGATCTTCCATGGTCAAACCATAGGCCTGCTTGAGCACAAGGGCGAACTCCTCCTCGCTGAGCAGCTGTCCGAGCTGATTTTCAATATTCTTCTTCTGATTGAGGATCAGTTTGTTCAGGTCCTGTTCGGCAATAGTTATACCGGCCCGCTCGGCTCCCTGGAGCACAAGCACATCATTGATCATGATCTCAAGCACACGCTTCTCATCAACTGTCTGGCTGGGAGAAGCTGCCCGCATCTCTTCGATTTTCTCATCAAGCTGATCCCTTGATATCATTTCAGGGCGGATGAGATTAACCGAGGCTACCGGCTGCAGCATCATCTGGGCAGAAAGCATCGTCGCTGCTGAAAGAAAAAGTGCAATAACGAGAATAAAAATCTTTTTCATAGGTAAAAACTCCACTTGCTGGTCATGTTTTGGTAATATGCAGCCGTTTGCCTATCTCCTTCCCATCTTCCCTGCGTCTGAGGACCTCAGAATACTTCAGATACATACCCTCATGCTCCATGGTCTTCATCAGAGTACTGAGAGTCTTCCCGGTTCTAAATCCCTTCTTGATAACAAAAGCAAAAGAACGTTTGCCCGAAACAGTCCCACATTGGGCAAGATACGTCTTAACCTTACCAGGAATCTTTCCACCGAAGGTGTTTACTGCCTCGGTGCCGACTATAATGTAGTCATAGAACGAGATTTTCTTATCGCTCTCAAGAACAGCATCGATGATTTCAACAGTATGTCCGTTGGCAGAGAGTCCCTCAGAGAGTCCCTTGGCAACTTCCATCACTCTGTTCTTCGACGTATCATAGACAACAATTACAGCCACTTTCATACTTGGCTCCTGATATGGTTCAATAGTTATTCCGAAGATCCGTTGCTCTCTGCACTGTCCACTACCCACCAGTTCTCGTTGAGAACAACATCGTCCTCGGGAACGGCATTGAGCAGGTTGTCGGATTGGGGAGACTTGCTCATGAATCCCAACGTGAAGGCAATAACCAGAAACGCCCCACCGACAATATAGGTCAGCTTAGTCAGAATATTTCCCGACTGGGAACCGAAGGTCGTATCACTTGCTCCTCCGAAGATTCCACCGAGACCCTGACTGTTTTCATCCTGAATGACTACCAGTAGGATTAGCAGCACACATACAATCAGGAACAGCACTAATAATATAATACCCAATACACCCATAAAAATTACTCCATATACAAACATCAGGGGTATATTCCCCACCTATGGGGGAAATCCCCTGTATAGTACCGTAAAAATAAAATAATTACAAATGCCAATCTCACCAATAGGCTAAGAGTTCGTGTCAGCTGCAGCGACTATGGCACTGAATGAATCCACCTTCAGAGAGGCGCCCCCCACAAGGGCTCCGTCAATATTCTCCATACCCAGCAGTTCGGATGCATTTTCAGGCTTCACCGAACCGCCATACTGGATAACCAACTCCTCTGCAACAGCAGGGGTATAGGTATCAGCTATCACTCTCCTGATATACCCATGAACTGCATCTGCATCCTCAGGTGTTGCCGTCCTGCCGGTACCAATAGCCCAGACCGGTTCATAGGCTATCGTGATTGATGCCAGTGCCGATTCGGGAACATCCTGCAATCCACCAGTCAGCTGCTCTCGAACAACCTGCTCAACTGTACCGTTCTCCCGCTCTTCCAGCGTCTCCCCCACACAGAGGATAACTTCGAGACCGTGCTTGAGGGCAAGTGTAACCTTGCGGTTTATGAAAGTATCGTCTTCCCCGTAGATCATTCTTCGTTCGGAATGACCGAGAATCACAACTGCGACACCAAGGTCCAGAAGCATGGCCGGAGAAATCTCACCGGTATGCGCACCGGATTCATTATCGGACATATTCTGGGCACCAATGATGATCCGGGATCCGGAAAGTGCCTGAGCCACTGCACTGATGGTGGTAAACGGTGGTGCAACCAGAACCCGTACCGAATCATCAGCCGGTATGGCACCTACCAGCTCCTCTGCAAACGCAGCACCTTCGGATGCTGTCATATTCATCTTCCAGTTTCCTGCAATAAACTTCTTTCTAGCCATTTCTCGCTCCTTCTATCAATTGTCTGTCAATGCGGCTATTCCGGGAAGGGATTTCCCTTCAAGAAATTCCAGAGATGCGCCGCCGCCGGTGGAAACATGATCAATCCTGTCGGCAAAGCCGAACTTATTTACTGCTGCCACGGAATCACCTCCCCCGACAACAGTTTTGCCCGAGCAGTTGGCCACCATATCGGCAACAGCAATGGTGCCGTGTGCAAAGCTGTCAAATTCAAAGACACCCATCGGACCATTCCAAACAATGGAGGCCGCATCGGCTAGCAGCTTGCCGATCTTCTCGATCGTTCTCGGTCCGATATCGAGCCCGAGCATGCCTTCAGGCACGTTCTGATTGTCAACTATCATCGCCTCAGCATCAGCGGAGAATTCAGCTGCAACCACATGGTCAAGGGGAAGAACAATCTCAACTCCCTGCTCGGCAGCACGCTTCAGCAGCGACTCGGCTGTATCAAGAAACTCCTGTTCAAAGAGGGAATTTCCGATATCCTTTCCAAGCACCTTGAGGAATGTAAATGCCATCCCGCCGCCGATTACCAGTGCTGAGCATGTTCTGAGCAATGATTCCAGTACACTGATCTTTGAGGAGACCTTTGAGGTGACCTTTGAGGTGATCTTGATGGGACCTTGGACTGATATTTCAGTTACCTATAAGTGACTTTAAAGGGACCTTGTGGTGACCTTGGGAGTGACCTTGGGGTGATCTTGGAGTGACCTTGGAGTGACCTTG
>CAZSBC010000148.1:0-7898 GCA_964605195.1 uncultured Spirochaetales bacterium
CACACTCATATCAGGATAGCGTTACAAATACCTCAGCAGAGAAACCTGGGTGCTGATGTTTTCCGGATACATAGACACGGAACGAATCATATCCTGGTCCGGTACGTACGGGGCGAACATCCGGCATATTTTTTAAAGATTCTGGAGAAGTAGTACACATCCTCATATCCGGCTGCCGCAGCTCCTTCGGCAACACTGCCGCCCCGCATTATAACCTCTTTTGAAGCCTCCAGCCGCCGTTCGATGATATAGGTCCTGATTGACTGGCCGGTATACTGCCGGAACAGGTTAGCCGTATGGCTGTAGCCGTAGGGGGAGGTGTTCATGATTCTTTCGAGCAGCCGAGGACTACGGTACTCAATATCTATGAGCTGGAGAATCCTGAGGATCAGCGTGCTCTTGCGCTCCTCAATAAACTCCTCGGCAATAAAGGCTTCCTGCAGGAACTCCTTCAAAAGTACCATGAACAGTGGAGTTGTCTCGAAAGGCTGATACTTTCCGCCGCTCCCGGCATGCAATAAGCGTATTTCATGGCAGATACGTCGACACAAATCACGATTGGTCAGCCGGACCAGCGGGGCATAGCTGAAGAGGGAGAATAGATCAGTCCGATTGAAGACATAGAGCATGAAATGCTGTGCAATCATCCGCAACGGTTCCCGGCTGCTCTTTCTTGCACTGACAAGCTTGCCGGGAGGGACGAGAAGCATCATATCAGGCTGCAGATGATAGGAATCACTGCCGATTCTATAGATGGCACTGCCGCTTTCACAGACAAACAGGTCGTAGTCGTTCATAGTCTGGTCTTCGATGGTCCAGTCATCGCCGTTTTCCTGCGGGAAGGGGGTCCTGATAACGTCCAGCGTGAGATGGCGGTACGGAATAGTTTTAAAGAAGGGCCGCTGATTATCCGTCATGGGAAAATTGTATATTATACGTCAGAAAAAATCCATCTTTTTTCAGAATTGATGCATTCAAACAGCTCCGGAGAGGAAGTATGATGGAAATGAGACAACCAGACAGAGGAACATGACCATGGAAAAAGTAAGAATGGCCGTTATCGGCCTGGGTAATATGGGCTCTCACCATTGCGACGTCATTGCGGACATGGACAATGCCGAGCTGACAGCAGTCTGCGACGTGGATGAGCAGCGGGTACAGAAAGCAGCCAAGCATGGATGCCGGGGATACACCGATGCCGATGCTCTGTTCAGGGAGTGCGAACTGGATGCTGTCGTTATTGCCACGCCCCACTATCAGCATACCGATCTCACCGTCAAGGCATTCGAACGAGGTATCCATGTACTGACAGAAAAACCGATTGCTGCCCAGCTTTCGGATGCCGGCAGAATGATTGCTGCATGGCGTGAAGCACGCAGATCCCGTCCGGACATTGTCTTTGCCGCCATGTTTCAGCAGCGCACACAGGCAGCTGCTGTCAAGATCAAGGATTTTCTGAACCAGGGGGAGCTGGGGAAGCTGATCAGGGCAACCTGGATCATCACCGACTGGTACCGAACCCAGGCCTATTACGACTCCGGTGGCTGGAGGGCGACCTGGAAGGGTGAAGGCGGCGGTGTTCTGATGAACCAGTGTCCCCACCAGCTCGATATGTATCAGTGGTTCTTCGGTCTCCCACAACGTGTACGGGGTTTTGCCTCTCTCGGGAAATACCATGATATCGAGGTTGAGGATGAAGTGACTGCGTACTTCGAGCATGACAACGGTATGGTCGGGCATTTCATCACTTCAACGGGGGAAGCACCGGGAACCAACCGGCTTGAGATAGTGGGAGAGTTCGGCAAGCTGATCTGGGAAGACAATGCCCTTCAGTTTTATCGCAACAGGATCTCCCTGCTGAAGCACCTCAGGGAAGCCCGTACCGGATTTGCAAAACCGGAGTGCTGGCCCATAAATATCCCGCTCGAATCTGGAGGTGGTCTGCACCGGAGTATCATTGAGAACTTCCGTGATGTCATTCTTGGGAAAACAGATACAGTGATTGCCCCTGCTGAGGAGGGCTATAATTCCCTGGCCATTGACAACGGTATCATGCTATCCAGCATGGAAGAGGATGTGGTTGCTCTTCCACCTGATGAAAGCCGTTATGAGGCACTGCTTCAAACACTTATCACCGGCTCTGCCAGACAGAAACAGGTACGGGAAATCGCTGCTGAGGATTTCAGCAATTCATTTTAACAGCAATACCATCAGATGAGAGCTGATGCATAGGAACACAGGAGAAAGATATATGTATTATACAGGTTTTGCCGATGAAGCCGGAAGGGGCATTGAAGCACAGATAGATGCCACCAAGGCACTGGGATGGACCAGAATTGAATCTCGTAACATTGACGGTACCAATATCCATGAAATGCCTGTGGCTGATTTCGAGCAGGCTGCAGAACGGCTTGCTCAGCACGGGGTCACGATCAGTTGCTTCGGCAGCACCGTCGCAAACTGGAGCTGCGATCCCCGTTCAGAGGAGGACTGGCAGCGTACCCTTGAGCAGCTCAAACGGGCAATTCCCCGCATGCAGCATCTTGGATGCAGCATGATCCGGGGAATGAGCTTTACCCGCCTTCGGGATGCCTCGCTCTATACCCCCGAGCTGGAGAAGCTGATTATCAGCAAAGTCAGAGTATTGGTTGATCTGTGCGCGGATGCCGGGATCCTCTATCTGCATGAGAACTGCGCGAATTACGGGGGAATGTCATCCGATCACACCCTCAGGCTGCTTGAAGCCATCCCCTCTCCCAGTTTCAGGCTGCTCTTCGATACCGGCAACCCGGTAAACTCTGTTGACTACCGGCCGGGTTACGAGCATCAGATGCAGAATGCCTTACAGTTCTACCGGGAAGTACGAGAGTTCATTCACTATGTCCATATCAAGGATGGTGTTTTCCGTGCAATGCAGCCTGACCAGATCTTCAATACATCGGAATGGACCTTCCCCGGCGAGGGCGATGGCTGTGTACGGGAAATCGTTACTGACCTGCTGAAAAACGGGTACAACGGCGGATTCTCCATCGAACCGCACATGGAAATCGTCTTTCATGAAGAGTATTCCGGCAGCAGAGAGAACCTGATGCGGGAAAACTACATTGAATACGGGCGCCGGTTCATGCGGATGGTGGATGAGATTGCCGGGGAGCTGGGTATCACGGTTTCAATCGAATAGCAGCCGCTTCTGAAGGCAGCAGGGGAGTTGGATCGGCACTTTTATCATGGCTCTGCTGAAGCCCGGCTCTTCTCCGAGAGGCGGATCATACCCGTATGATCCGTCCATGCATCTGTTTGAAACCGCAGCTTACAGTGTGAGATCCGACCATCCTGGATCAATACTGCCCATACTCCATGACACTCTCCATGACGGTCAGCATGCTTTCCAGCGAGCTGCCGTTGTTAATTGATCCTGCCGTATAGATGCACAATCCTCTGGTCCCCGTTGCCTTGATATCCAGACAGTCCCGCCGTACTTCTGCACGGATCTTCTCCATATCATTCTCCATGAAGGTGAAGGGAGCAAGGCAGCCATCAATTCTAGCATCCGGGAGCGATTCGCGGATCTCCGGAATCAGAACGGTCGGCCCGAAATTGCAGCCGTTCAGCCGCAGGCTGCCGAGCTGGGGCAGCAGATGCGCCATGGGAGAGTCCGAATGCTGATACCTGGCATCATGCTCTTCGGGAGCATATCTGGCAAAGACATCCCTGAGCACCGGATAGCCGAACCGGCAGTACATATCGGGAGTGAAGAAGGCGCAGTCGTCATCGGCAAAGAAGAATCCCTTGGGACTGTCATCGGCACAATACCCCGCCTCTTCATCTGAAATGGCAGCCATTGCCAGGATTACCGCCCTGATGGTAGCGCCGAAGCGGACAAAGAGATCGGGATTATCCATTGCCAGATAGGACAGCATATCAACTCCATACAGCGAAGAGGCCAATGTGACCGGACCCCGCAGCCGCCTGAGAACGGGAGGCCGCTTTCCATAGTGTTCATGGATGCGACGTTTCTCCGCCTCCCAGTTGTCGGGGTAGATGAACTGCCGCAGCAGCCGGCAGTCATCGGCAAGAAGGGCATCTACCGCATCAAGCTGGCGGGAGAGGTCTTCTTCAGATTTTAGCGAGGGATGCGACAGCCATTCACCAGTCTGGTAACCGATCTGATACTTACCGCCAAAGACTTCCCCGATCCGTTTCACATAGGGAAACTCGGCATCGGGGGGATCAAACTCTTCCGCGAGGAGACGCAAACCGACAATCTTCTCGGCTTTGTCATTGTAGCGTCTGTTGAGCTCACGGCGCCGGTCAACCGGCAGCGAGAGAAAATTCCAGGGATCTCCCTCCTCACCCAGCTCAGCGTAGACACACTCCTCATTCATCCGGATCCCCATGGCCACCTGGGCAGCCTCCGGATTGAAGCAGTTCTGCTCTTCCGAAATAGCATTGGCCGCCCAGAATCGGTCTTTATCGTTAGCTGTCATTACTCCTCCTGTAAGTTGAGCCGGTATTCATCACCATAGCTGTACACCCGTGGGACCGCATCCGGCAGTATGGCTGCAGCTCAGAAATCGGATGCCCGGCGAACGGTATCGACAAGTGTACGGGCTTCGGAAACACTTCCTGTCGTTGCCCAGATAATGCATTTCCTTGCAGTCAGGAAGTCGAGATTGGCCTCAATCTCCTCTCTCCCGCCCCGCACTATGACCACTTTGCCGGCCAGTACCTTATCATATTCCCGAAACGTCTCTATGGGTGAAGGCTGATTCGGGTCAAATTCAAGCTGTACAAATTTTACCTTGTCGATTGCGCAGATTTCGGGAAGAACATGCCTCCCGTAGGTATGAACATGCACCATTGCGCAGTCAAAGTGTTCCAGCAGGGATTCGGTATAGGGCCGGCCGAAATCCCGGTAGAGATCTGCCGAGCACATACAGCTGGCATCCTCAGAGAGATGCCCGATGGAATGCCCCGGTATCCAGACCCCCATCCCGGTCATGGTACCATCCTCAACCTGTCCCACAACGGCATGCTGGTGATTAAAAGTCCATTTCGAAGCCTCTGTGCAGAATGCGATGAGCTCATGGATCTTTTCGGGATTGTCGTAGAAATCCATGAACAGATCATTGCCCCGTATACCATTGGCCATATCCATCGGCGCCTCACCGCCGCGCAGGGAGGCTATGAAGCCCTCCTCTCCGCTGCGTTCCTTCAGGTATGCCATGCTCCGCATCAGCATGCTGAAGTTCTCGTTGTCTTCATGGCAGGCGAGCTGATTGACATCCTCAAGGGACTTAAGCGGATGCTCATGATAGCTGGTATCTCCCCCGTACACTACCCGGCCGCCCACGAAAGCCGTATGCTCTGCTATACCGAAAAAAGGCTTCAGGCTGGGGAGCAGGTCATCACGTACAGTCCGGCGTCTGCTCCAGTACCACTGCATCTGTTCAATGCAGGCGTCCATGTATGCCAGAGCCTCCCCGGGAAAGTTCCATGCTTCCAGCGGTCGTATTCCTAGACCGGCAATTTCATCAATCGCCGTTACCTGAATAAGGACTCCCCTCTTCACCGCTTCGGAAGCGAACTCCATATTCCTCCGCAGCACCTGATCAAAATCATTTCTCATCATCCCTCCAAACTGTTATGCAAGTGTGTAATATTACTGCTCACGTCACGATTTGATGCCTGTCATCGTAGTCCCCTCAACGAGATACCGCTGGAACAGGATGAATATCAGCAGGACCGGAACCAGCGATACCGTGGACATTGCCAGCATACTGCCGTATTCACTGGCACTTTCCGGATCAAGAAAGAGCTTCAGCCCAAGGGATACCGGGAACTTCTTCATGGTGTTCATGAACAGCAGCGGTGTGAAGAAATCCTGCCAGGACCAGTAGAAGGAAAAGATGGCCCCGGTAATGAGGGCCGGGGTAATATTGGGCAGCAGGATGACAAATAGGGTCTGCAGTTTGTTGCAGCCGTCAATTTCTGCGGCTTCATCCATCTCGATGGGGATTCCGCGGAAAAACTGCATGATCAGGAAGATGAAAAAGGCTCCCCCGAAGAGCCATGGGATGACCATGACGAAGCGGTTGTCAATGAGATTGAGCTTCTTGAAGATGATGTACTGCGGAACCACCATGACCTGGGGAGGAATGAACATCGTTCCCATGACACAGGCAAACCATATCTTTGACCCCCTGAATTTCAACCGGGCAAAGGCAAAGGCTGCCACAGTTGAACTGAAGAGACCTCCCACGGTCGCTACCGATGAGACCAGGATACTGTTCAGGATGAAGACATAGAATCCAACTCCCGCAATTCCGGCCCACCCGTTTACATAGTTGTGTACCACATCCCAGGTGCGTGGGACGAGGGACGTAGCTGTCAGGAATATCTCATTATTGGCCTTGAAGGAACTCATCACTATCCAGATCAGGGGATAGATCATGATCAGGGAGATGATCAGGGCACCAATATGGTAGAGCAGTGATTTGCGCAGCTTGCTGTACTGGTAATGTCCCATCGCTATTTACCTTCCTTCTGTTCATAGTAGACCCACCGATTCTGCGTTTTGAATACCAGTATCGAAGTCATTGCGATAATCAGCACAAGCACCCAGGCCAGCGCACTGCCGTACCCCATGTCAAGATAGCGGAAAGAGCGATTATAGAGGTTCAGGATGTAGAACAGGGTGGCCTTTGAGGGTCCGCCGTTGGTAATGATGTACCCTTCATTGAATACTTTGAATCCATTGATTATCTGCAGGATCAGATTGAAAAATATGGTTGGGGTGATCAGCGGCAGGGTGATGTGCCAGAACTTGCGCAGGTGGTTACACCCCTCAACGGTGGCTGCCTCATAGTAGGTTCCGGGAACCTGTTTCAAAGCTGCCAGAAAAATTAGCATCGATGAACCGAATTGCCAGACACCCAGCAGCACCAGCACATTCAGGGCAGTGCGCTCATTACCCAGCAGGGACACTTCCATTGGTAACCCAATCTTTTCCATAAAGGCCATCACAACCCCGGGATTTCCGAACAGCTGCTTCCAGATGATTGATACCGCAACACTGCCCCCGATAACTGATGGGATATAGTATAGCGTCCGGTACAAGCCATTGGCCCGGTTGGGGTTGGCAAGAATCATGGCAATCAGAAGGGCCACTGTCAGCCGGATCGGAACTACTTTCAGGACATAGACCACAGTTACCTTCAGTGACTGCCAGAAGTCTTCATCTCCCATCATGCGGATAAAGTTATCGAAGCCGATGAACTTCGGGGGGCTGAGCAGATTGAACGATGTAAAGGAATAGTACAGTGAAACCACCATCGGTATGGCAAACAGCAGGAAAAAACCGATCATCCATGGTCCAAGCAGAGCATACGACAGTACATTGTGTTCTTTCCGGATTCCCATCTATGTCACTCCTTAATCTATCGGTGGCTGTCAACAGCTCTTTGTTGTATCATTTGGCCACCCGCATCGAAAAATAGGAGCTGAAGAAAGTACGCCCTTCCTCAGCTCCCTGGCAGCAGCTTGCGACAGCCTGCGACTATTTGTTGCGAGCCAATATCTTATTGGCTCCAGTGAAAAAATCCTCAGCTGCCTTTGCCGGAGAAATCTTGCCGGAAAGCATCTCTTCAAGCACCTGGAGGCAGAGATCGGATACTTCATAGGAACCCTGGGGATCCTGGGCCGGCATCGGGCCTGAGTGATCCTGGAGGTAGGCGAAGTAGGCGAATGTATCCTGCTGGAGCGGAGTGATACCATCTTTGGTTGAGAGGTAATCCTGCACCAGTTTCGAAGCCGGGAAGCCACGGTCATTTCCCTGAACATCGGCCACAGCTTCTGAATTTAGCCACCAGTCGATGAGTTCAGCCGATGTTCGGGCA
>CAZSBC010000149.1:0-7813 GCA_964605195.1 uncultured Spirochaetales bacterium
GTTGAAGAGCCGCAAATCGTGCTGCGACGTGGGAAACCGGTAGGTGTCTTTATCTCATATGCTGATTTTATGCAACATGCATCTCTTACAGGTGAGAAATCAGTTTCTCATTGGTTGTCTGATTTGGAACTTATATGCAGGGTCGAATCAGATATGGATCAAGTCGCCAGAGCTGATAGAATTGTACCGAATTGAGAATAGTATGCAGTACCTCATAGATACGAATATTATACGTGAAATTATGAGAAAATCTCCTGATCACAATGTTTTTGACTGGTTTGCTTCGCTGACTGAGTTTAACTTCAGTGCCATAACTGTGGAAGAGATATATTATGGGCTTACCAGGCAAAACCTTATAAAGAAAATGACATGGTTCAAGCAGTTCAGCACCGATAAAGGAAGGATTCTGAAAATAACTGATCCAATTGCACAATGGAGCGGTGAGAAACGTGGTTCATTGGCGGCAAAGGGGATAGCTGTTACCATGGCCGATGCACTGGTGGCAGCGACTGCTCATGAGCATGGACTTATATTAGCTACAAGTAATTTGAGAGATTTTCAACACTTTGGAATTGCGGTGGTAAATCCATTTCTCATTGATTAAACCGGTTGTTGATACTCCAATGTTAGCATCATATCAACATGGGCTATCAAGGACTGTTTAAATCCCTCTTTATCCACTGTGCAAACAATCACCGGTGCTGTTTCTGCCCTTGCGTTGATCTGCCATTCGATGTGATAAAGGACTCGCGGACATCCGGAGCACTGCCAGTCATACGGAAAATAGCCCCATATACACGCTTTATCTGCCGTAGGGATTCCCGACATTCTCTCTGTATTAGGTAGCCTTCTGCAAGTAGAGCTCCTACCTGAGCGTTGAGGAAATGAGGCTACGGGTATGGGCGTGGGAGGGGTTTGAGAGGACAGCTTCCGTTGCACCCCTCTCGATAATCCGGCCCTCATACATCACGGCGATCCGTTCGCACATGAAACGTACCACCTTCAGGTCGTGTGTAATGAGCAGGTATGTCAGATCAAGCTCTTCCTTCAACCGTTTCAGCAGGTTGAGGATCTGGCCCTGGACCGATACGTCAAGCGCTGATACCGGTTCGTCGCATACTACGAGCTTCGGCCTGGTTGCGATGGCACGGGCGATTACAACGCGCTGGTTCTGGCCTCCGCTCAACTGGTAGGGGAATTTGGACCGTTCTGCTGCCCGCAGTCCCACCAGCTCAAGCAGTCTTACCACTTCGTTGGCTATTTCTTGCTCAGGGACGATTCCATGTATCTGCAGCGGCTCAGCCAGAAGTTCCCCGATCGTCATCTGCGGATCAAGGACTGCCTTGGAATGCTGGAATACGATCTGCAGATCCTTACGCAGGGGACGCATCCGGCGTTCATCATAATCTGTCACATCCTGACCGAAAAGAATTATCCGTCCCGAACTCGGCGGCAGCATCCGCAGTATCAGGTTGGCCGTTGTCGTCTTGCCGCTTCCGCTCTCACCGATGAGGCCAAGAGATTCACCCGGATGCACCGCAAACGAGACAGCATCAACTGCATTGATCCGGACTGTGCTCCCCAACCCGTTTTTGACGATGATATAGTGCTTTGAGAGTTCCTCGACTTGCAGCATAGCTTTAGTCATCGGCATGGGAGCCTCCATGATCTGCAGCGGTTTTTTGGTGGGTACTGTCACCGCCGGGGTAGCCTGTTTGGTCTTTCCCCAGCACATCCTCCATATCGGTACCATGGTTCAGACGTTCTTCGATCACCGTACGCAGGCAGCGTACGGTACGGTTTTCTGGAAAAGAAAGCATGGGCGGAACTGCCGCAGTGCACTCGGGTACCCGATACCCGCAGCGGGGGGCGAACGGACATTCCGGGGCGAAGTCGTGAGGAGTCAGCGGGGTTCCTTCCAGGGAGTAGAGGGTGTCATCGCTATTATCCAGGGAAGCTGCACAGCGGATCAGCCCTTCAGCATAGGGATGCATCGGCATCCGCATGATCTGCTCAAGCGAGCCCTCTTCCACCACAAGTCCGCCGTACATGATCACCAGGCGGTCACAGAGATAGCGGGCAACATCGAAATCGTGGGTGATGAGCACGATTGACATGTGGTAGCGATCTTTGAGCTGGATGAGCAGGTCAAGGATGATTTTGCGCAGGGAGGCATCTATGGCACTGGTCGGTTCGTCGGCAATCAGAAGCTGAGGCCGGCAGAGCATCGCCTGGCAGATCATGACCCGCTGGTTCTGGCCGCCGCTGAGCTGGAAGGGGTACATGGCATAGACGGTATCGGGATCCCCGATGCCTGCTTCGGCCAGGGCATTGATGATTATCTCACGGGAATTGGGCAGATTATGAGCCCTGAGAGCCTCCTGCAGCTGGCGCCCGACCCGTTTGCCCGGATGGAGGGCCAGCGACGGATCCTGGAAGACAAACGATATGTCGCGACCACGGATGCTTCGAAGCTCCTCTTCTCGGGCTGTTGTCAGGTCACGGCCATTGAACAGGATGGAGCCTCCATCAATCCGGGCCTCCTCGGGACCGAAAAGACGCAGCAGCATGCTTGCCGATACTGTCTTGCCGCTGCCGGATTCCCCCAGCACCCCGACAACTTCACCCCGTTCCAGACGCAGGTCAAAACTGCGGATGATCTCTACCGGGCCCTTTCCGCTGTAGAATGAGACCTGCAGGTCCCGAACATCCAGCAGACTCACTTCATGCCTGCCGGAAGGAAGTTCGTGATACGTTTTCTCTCTGCTCAGTTCATCTCGGTTCAATAGTTGATGCTCTCCATGTGCTTCATGACAACTCTACCAAGCTCTTCCAACGAGTAACGGCCGGAAGAGTTCTGCACTGTATTGCCTGGGACTGCCTGACGCGGATGTCCGATGAGAATGGTGGCGATGCCAGCCTCCCAGAACATGGCGTTATCGGAAACATCCCCGGTGAAATAGTACTCGTTTCCCACGAACATGGTGGGGGGAGGAAGCAGTGTAATTCCTCGGCGCTCCAGGTTTTCACCGATGCTGCGGGCCAGACTCCAGGCGAACTGACGGGTGAAAGGCGCCTGGGCGTTGCTGAATACCAGCTCGTCAAAGCGGGAACGGCTGAGCCCCGACAGGTCTATGCTGACCTGCACTTTCATCTCTTCATAGGGGAAATGTATCGCAGTCGGAACAATACCATGGTACTCAGCTTCGAAACTGCCGTCGGAAAAGAGAAAGATGATGGATCGTTCATGCTCCCGGCCGGCGCAGAGATTACTCATCAGGGCCAGCCCGAATGCAAGCACCTCCCTGCGTTCACTCTCGAGATAGTTGTACGGCAGGCTTATGATCACCGCCTCATCCCCGATAAACTGGTCGGTTCCACGATAGATTCCCCCGATATTCCAGCCTGTTGTGCCGAGCGGTTGGACTTTGGTGGCTACAGACAGCCTGGCCGTGCCGTTTTGGCTGCCACGGATAGTATCGGCAAGTTCACGGCTGACGGTGATGGCAGGGTAATCGTCACTATAGGGAACCATGCTGCGATCGAAGTACTCGTCATCCCCATCCCTGGCCACGAGCAGGAACCCGGCAGGAGTCCGTCCGGTTTCTCGTCCTGAACCGCTGCTGCCGATGATGGCATCCATGCACCAGTGCAGGGTGGCATCACTGTAGAACTGCTTGTCGAGCATGATGAACCGGCCAGCGAGGGTACTGAGAAAGGTGCGGCCGGCATAGGAGAGAATATCGACATCGGTGGCATCATAGATGGTGCCTTCCCGCTCAAGATCACCGGCTGCAGCAAAGGCGAAATCACGCTGCAGAACCAGTTCCTGCGGATCGGTGCCAGCGATGCTGAGGGTGACCTGCTGCTCCTGTACAAGGCAGGCCGGGCTGACAGTGTAGGGGTTGAGGTATTCCTCATCATACAGCGGATCAATACCCAGCACCTCCATCTCCCCGGCTATGCGTTCTGCCACAGCCTCGGCAGCCGGCGTGCCCAGCACGACCGGTCCGGAAGGAAGCGGTGGTCCGGAATAGGGCCTGAATGACTGCTTGCCGTTCATCAGGGCAGGAACTGCCACCAACGCCGTCAGCACTGCCATTGTCAGCAGGGCAGGGAGCATCTTCTTTCGGTGATGCCCGGCAGCTGCCCGCTTGAGCGGATTCAGCAGGGCACGCCAGTCGACCATCAGCAGCTTGCGGATGCGTGGGATGACCCGTGCGTCAGGCCGCTGCATCGCATTCCGAAGTCCTTCACCGAAGAGGTTGAAGCCCAGCACGCTGACGAAAAAAGCCAGGGCAGGGAATATAACCGCCCAGGGCGCAACATTGATCAGGGAGCGGGAGGTGGCCAGCATGCTGGACCACTCCGGCTCGAAGCTGATATTGAAGAACGAAACCCCGCCCTCGGTATCGGCAATCACCTTCAGGTTGCCGATAAAAACACTGAACACCCCCAGCTGCATCAGCATCGTGAGGGCCCGGGCTATCTCCATGAAGAAGAGCACCGTCAGCTCGGGAACCAAATGGGGAAGCACATTTTCACGCAGGATCCTGAGCCGGTGTTTCCCGATCGCCACTTCACCGCGGATAAACGGCTGCTGATACACGGCATCGACACGCTCAGTCAGCAGACTGCCCAGCTTCGGTGTCCCAACCACTGACAGCAGGATGACGAAGGCCAGCATTGAAGCCCCTTTGTCAAGACTGCCGAAATAATCGAGCCGCAGCAGGATCACACTTATCAGCAGGGCCGGAATGGCGGAGAAGAGCACATTACCCTGCTTAAGCAGGCCCCGTATCACCACGTTGCCCGACCCCGCTGCCAGCGCCGCCGGTGTGGCGAGCAGGAACCGGCCGGCCGCGATGAGCAGCCCCATCAGCATCGTCAAACGCGTCCCGTAGGCAATGTAGCTGAGAATGTCACGCCCAAAATCATCACTGCCTAGCGGGAAATCCCGCGAGGGCGGGAAGGGAGCGGCGTCGATCTCCAGCTTCCCCTCCACAATAGAGAAGCGTACCCGTTGCCGGTCATAGGGACTTCGTCCGGCAAGCAGTTCCGGCCATACCATCACCACAACAATACAGAGGAGAATCAGTACCCCAAGGATAAGCGCGGTATTGTTCAGGATTCCCGGACGTTCCCGCCGACCCGTTTTCCCCGGGAGGTTTGTACCATGCAGCTTATTCCTCATCCGCGCACCCCCCGCATCCGGGAACCTTTCAGTGTCCGCTTGTGCGGATTGATCATCCGCGCTACCATCTGCACCCCCCAGGTGAAGAGGAGATAGAGCACACCCATTGTGACTGCGAGGGCGATGAACTTGTCTGGTTCATGACTGTTGTAGAAATAGAGCAGGTAATATACCAAACCATGATAATAGAAGAGATACTCAACGATGATCAGGTTGGAGAGCAGCATCGTCATGATGGCCGGCATGGAATCCACGATCCTGAAGAGAACTGCCGGCAGCAGCTCACTGGTGAACAGCCTGCGTCGACCGATCCCATTGGCCCGGGCATTGCGGATTTAGTCCTTGCGCAGCTCCTCCTGTGTCGTGATAAAGGTGATCCGGGAGATATATATTGTCGGAATGATGGCCAGGGTCACCAGCGGCAGCAGGAAATCTCTCCAGGGCAGCATATCATTCAGGCCGGGGGCCTGCTGCGCGATGACAACGTAGAGCAGCAGCCCCAGCAGGACAATGAGCACGTCGGGAACAGAGAATATCACGAGGGAACCCAGTGACCTCAGTGACCGGCTTTTCGTCCGGTAGCCCTCCAGCATGCCCCCCGCAATTCCGAGCACCGTGGCAGCGGCTATGGCTGCCCCAAGCAGCCGCAGGGTGCGGAAACTGGTCGTATAGATAAGCGCGAAGAGCGAGTTTTCCCCTCCTACGGAAGTATCAACTCCCGGCTGCAGCGAAAACAGTCCCCGCAGATAGAGCAGACTCTGCTTCAGGACCAGATACCAGGAGAGGTTGCCCATCCGCTCCCCATTGATCTGCTTCACGTTGAATCCCGGGTCGATATTGGCAATCAGCACCAGCAGGGAGAGGGCAATGCCGATTCTTCCGAGCAGACCGTAGGTGCGCCGCAGCAGCACAGCCGGTGTCCGAAAGTAGATATCCTCCATGGCAGCTCCGTGACGCCTGGGATGCCATCCGGGGCTGCTCCGGTAGAGCCATTGCATCAGCACGATGATCAGCAGCCCGGTCACAAGCACTCCAATGACAACCCAGTCAACGCTTCCCAGGTAGTCAATCCTGGTGTCCCGGTAGACTGCCCGTTTCAGATAGTAGAGTACCGTACTGGCGGAATTTTCCAGTGCCCCGGAATGGATCGTATCTGCAGTGTCCCCATACCCGTTTCGCGCCATCAGTTCGTCGGCTATGGTAACACCTGCTATCTTCAGGTCGTTGAAGCGTGTTACCGGACCGTAGACCGGGCCGATTGCACGGACTTTCAGCCCCGCATCGACACCGAACTGCTGGATGGTATCCTTCATCAGATCGCTGATTATGGAGTCGGATCCAATCTTCACACCCTCAAGGGTATCAACACCAAGGGCTCCCAGGTGCAGCACCGTCATTTTCTCCAGTGGTACGGTCGGGTGGCCGATGAAATACTCCGTGCCTGAGAGCTGCTGCAGCTGCCCGTTCCAGAGAGCGAAGACAATCTGCCGGTAGGGCAGGTGCCCTGCCTTCGCCTCCTCAGTGACAACCCGGGTAATCTCCAGCAACGTTGCCACTCCTGATGCCGAACTCAGCGCACCGGGGAAATACCTGCCTCCGGTACCCTCGCCGGTGCCGTCCAGGTTTGCCGATATAAGCAGCACCCCATCATCCTGATTTCCCTGTCCCGTCAGACTGCCGATAACATTGGCTGTGGTACGCACCGGAAACTCGATTTCAGCCTTCATCTCCACATTATGCAACAGACCGACCGTATTTCCCTTGATCGTGCCCAGCACCTCATCCATCTGTCCATGCAGATACCGGTAGGTGTTGCGGGAAATATATCCGACGGCTAGTGCCGGATGCATCGTCCCGGCATGGTTGACCACCTTCACACTCTCATACAGGCCCGGCTGGCCGAAGGTGGCACTGTCGGCACTGCAGAGAATTCCTCGGCCCCCATGCTCCAGCACGTACAAGACCCGCTCCATGGTCAGCGACAGCGACTCAATCACCACTATGCGATCCTGCAGCAGGGCAGGATCAAGCCGGGTCAGGTTGTTACCGGCAATGATGATATCTCCCCGGAAATCTATGCCGCTCCCGTTCATCGCCGGCAGGAGATTGTAATCCTCGTACATGGTGAACTCTTTGACCGGGGCTTCGGGGGCTGCGATCCTGAATACCGGATCAGGATCGATGTCGGGAACCACGACTCTAAACGGCTGAAGATAGTCCCGCTGTTCTGTTCCCGCAGGATCCAGACCCAACCGTGCAAATTCATCTTTCACGTATGTAACGGCAGCCTCATTACCGGCTGAACCGGTAAGCCTCCCGGCGTATTCTGAGGATGTGAGTTCGACAATATGCTTCTGGATGCGGGCAGTGTCCAGGAGGGCAGGATTGAAACGGTTCCCGCTCCGTATCACAATTACAGAGATAATGGCTGTGAAAACTATGAGTATGAACAGTCCGCTTCTGCGAGCCCTGGCAGTCAAGGCGATCCCCTTCCCGATCGTTCCGGATGTAAATTTGTTATTCATGTACTCAGGCATCAGCAACTGCCTACCCTGATATCGTGTAGAACGCTACAGGCCTCTTTGCAAGTATTTCCTATGAATCCGGTATAACGATATA
>CAZSBC010000150.1:0-7718 GCA_964605195.1 uncultured Spirochaetales bacterium
CAGTAGTTCAATATAATCCAGCCCTCTCGAGCATACTTCATTGATTACTATTGGGGAATCACCATAATATAGTAATTCAGCCTCATTAGGTTCTCCGGGTGTTGGAATTAATATCACGGAGAGTGTTTCGCTTCCATCGGGAATTCTTCCGATTGAATTCACATCTGACTGCCAAGAAATATAATCCACCAACTCTCCATCATACAGTAATGAAATTTCATCCTTGGAACCGATAGCAAAAGAGCGTACGGCTAAGGCATTATCAGGAATCTCTTCAGGGACTTTGGCAAGAAGTCCGCTTGTTTTATACGGAGCAATCAGGATATAACCCTTTGCTTCAATTACAGTCCCTTCAACGAAAGTGACAGCTTTATCATTATCTGAACGGCTTTCTATTCGGTCCCTCACACTCCACTGCGGTCCGATAAGTAAATCCCTGTCAGTGGTATTATACAGTTCTATGAAATCATAATCTCCGGTTGAAGATATTTCATTCAGTACTAGCATACCAGGCTCTGCAGTTTCTATAGCGTTTACAAAAAAAGATATTGATAATAGTATCAGAATACCTGTAAGCTTTTTCATATCATTTCCTTAAAGTATTATTCAAATAATCATATCTTAAGACTGACCCGGTTGCAATCAAAAAGGGCCGCTGCTTAAGTCTGCTCAGACATAGGCAACGGCCCCTTAGTTTCTAATTTAGAAATTGCCAGTTACTAGCAGCAGCACCCCTTCTTACCGCAGCAGGTTGAGTACTCGCCGGGCTTGATCTCATCGCCGCATTTGTCACGGGCGGCTGTGATCTTCTCAATGGCAGCATCCCATTTGTCAACTACTGCCTGAGGGAAGTCGCTGTCCATCTTAGCGAAGAAGACCTTGGTCCGTTCAAGTTTTTCAATCCAGTTGGTGCAGCGGAAGGTAAACTGGTAGGTATAGTCTTCCAGTGTATACTCTTCGTCAAGGAGTTTCTTGAACAGCTCCTTAAGGTCTTCATAGAGTGGAATCTTACCTGTCGGGGTTTCAAGGGCGTCGTATTCACCGTGAACCCGTCCCTCTGCCCAGTGCAGCCAAACTTTCTTGGCCAGTTTGCTGGTACAGAACTTGCCTTCCTGATTAAGGAGGAAGTAGTTGGTTGAGAATACCTTGGGCTCCTCTTTCATTCCCTCTACAAACTTGATGTTATTGACGGTGTACTCTCCGAGAGGATAGGAGACAAAGTCCAGGTTGGCCATCGGAGAGGGTTTACGCACCCCTTCGGCACCAAGGGTGGCTGAAGTGGTTTCAGATTCAAGGGTACAGGCCTTCAGCAGGATACCGTCTTCCCAGGAGGGTGATTCCTCTACCGGGACTGTTGTGTCGCTGTCACGGCCGCCGTAGAGGACTCCCTCTACCTTGACGCCCTCTTTGGCATCGAAACCCTCTTTGTCGAAGTTCTCAAGATAGTCAAGACGCATGGTGTACCGGGCATTCCCGTGAGCTACGCCGATCTCATTACCCTTGGCATCTTTCTTGCCCTCTGTCCAGGGACCCGAGTGGTTATCCCCCTCTTTGGGAGCTTCGACACCCTGACCAAGCCAGTACGGCTTGTTGTCGGGTCCGCGAAGCACATTGGAGAAGATCAGCTCCTGCGGTTTGTTCAGGTTGGCATAGATGACCGGATCATCCTTTGAATTGACATCCTTAATAATTCCGAAAATTCCCTGCTCAACGTTGACTGCACGGAACTCGCCGTCAATATTCCTGAAGTAGGCGATATCATCACCGACAATCTGCTCTCCAGGAATCATTGCCGTCGAGGTCTTGCCGCAGGCTGAAGGATAGGCACCTGCAAAATAGGTCTTCCTGCCGGCATCTTCATTGAGACAGGCCATGACGAACATGTGCTCACAGAGCCATCCCTCTTCACCCGATTTGTTGATGGCAAGACGCATGGAGTGCTTCTTCAGACCGACGGAGTTGCCGGCATACTGGGCATTCATGGAGTAGACGATATTATTCTGGGTATCCATATAGATTCTGCGTTTGTCAAGATTAACAGAACAGTTACGTGCATCCACCTCTCCGGCAGAGTGGATGAAACGGAAAAAGTCATCCTTTTCATCATCCTTCATGCCCTTGAAATGCTCATAGGCAGGCCGGTAGAGGATCGACTCGGAGTGTGCTACATACCAGGAATCGGTGAACTGTACACAGGGAATGGTGAATTCGGAGAAGGCGGGACCTTCGCAGAAGAACTTGACTATGGCATCCTTTCCGGCCATGTTGTTCTTGGCAATATCCATGATTTCGGCGTAACCTGCTTCATACTCAACGGAGTTGAGCGATTTCATCTTCTCGAGGTTTTCCTTGTATACGAGATACTTGGTATTGCCCTTGTCGCGGGCCTGATCACCGTATCCATCCCAGTGGATAGTCTGACCATCTTGGGACAGCTTGAATTCCTCTCCCTTTGCAATTGCTGTGTCTCGAATGTACTGATCGTCTTCAGGGCTGTCATCGCAAACATAGATGGTTGCCGGGTTGCAGTGCTCAGCGAAAGAACCAACAAAATCAAATACTTTCTCGTTTTCGAGAGCGGCTAGTTTTGCAAAACTGGCCTCGCTCATCTTGCTCTGTAACAACTCTTTAAATTTAGAATCCATAAATACTCCTCATACATCGCTTTCAGTACTGATAATATATCTAAGGAAAATGTTCAAGGATCAAATAATGACGTAACGGCTTTTTCTGCATAAAGTTGCATTTACTGCATACTTTGTCACTACCGTGAAAGAACGTGTTATCTGATAAATATCGCGCGCAGCCGCTCCATCTCTGCAGGACTGAGCCCCACATTGTGACGCAGATAGGCTGGTATTGATCCGCACTTTCTTCGTATTGCGTTGAGTGCTGATTCCAGATACTTCTTCTCTGCCGTGAGAAAGGGATAGGTGAGTTCAGGCCTGATCGAAACTCCATAGGAGCTGAATGAAGCCGCATACCTGCGGGAAACGTTTGCCAGGTCATCCCCCCTGTGGCCGCTGAGCAGGTAATCCTCCATCACCGTATCTGTATCAGCACCGAGGGCATAGAGAAAGAGGGCAGAGAACAGCCCCGTCCTGTCCTTGCCGCCGGTGCAGTGCAGCAGCAGCGGGTGGGTATCGGCCTCCAGGAGCAGCCGGAACAGCTCCGCAAAGAGGTTGGCCAGAATAAACGGCATCCGGGCATAATTATCCAGCACATATTGATCGGGATCGCAATTACCCGCTGCAGTCAGCCGGAAGAGCTGTATGACTGCTCCCAGACTGAATGCGACTATTTCGGCCGGTTTTTCAATATAGGTGATGGTATCTGGGATTCTGTCCGGATGACGATGCTTCTCATCCTCGCTCCTGATATCGACGACTCTGCGAATCCCCAGATCCAGCAGCAACTCCTGCTCTCCGGCAGTCAGGCGATCCAGCCGCCCCGAGCGGTAGAAGAGGTGCTCTGCTATGACATGTCCGTCACTGAGCCGCACCCCCCCCATGTCCCGAAAGTTCATGCAGTTGGGAAGCTGCAGAATATAGCAGTCCACCCTAGCCGGCAAGGTCACGCTCCAGGTCACGCAGGAAGGCCCCCACATCGCATACGATACCGATAGCCTGTCCTGACCCGCGATCTGCAAGTTTTGTGACCACCGCAGGATTTATATCGATACAGATGGTCTGGACATACGATGGCGTCATGTTGCCGGTACCGATGGCATGCAGCATTGTGGAGAGCATGATGATCAGATCGGCATCCGCAATGATTCGGGCATACCGGTCCTGGGCATCGAGCATATCATTGACAGTCTCTGGCAGCGGTCCGTCATCCCGTATCGAACCAGCCAGGCAGTAGGGTATTCCCGAGCGCTCAATCGCATACATCAGTCCCGATGTGAGTGTACCGGCAGTGATGGCATCCTTAATTGAACCATGCGTGTTGATGATGTTTATCGCCTTGATATGGTGATAGTGCCCGTGCTCGACCACCTTTCCGGTTTCAAGGTCTATTCCCAGGGAGGTGCCGAAGAACTGTTTTTCCAGGTCATGGACCGCGACCGCATTACCTCCGAGAAATCCATGGATATACCCGCTCCTGATCAGGGCAGCAAGGGCCTCCGAACCTCCGGTATGCACAACAACGGGACCGCATACAACAACACACTTTCCACCGGAGGCCTTCACCTGCCGCAGCAGCTCTGCCGTTCTCTTGACGGCAATGCTTCCGCTGCGTTCAGAGGAGACCTCGTTTGACATGAAGGAGAATATCTCGTTATCTGTCCGTGCATCCGGGGGATAGACACGGATGGAGTCGGTTCCGCAGACAATCAGGTCGCCCTTCCTGATATCACGCAGTTTGGTACAGCTGAAGGCGGTACCGCTCCATACAATCATGGCGTCCATCCGCTGTCCGGCCACTTCATGCCAGGAATTCCGGTAGAAGACCTCGGTACGGTGATTGGTGGTTGAATAGAACCCCTCCGGGGCACAGGCATCCTTCTGTGAAGGGATCAGGATGGCTGAGGGAACTTCAGCCTCGAAGACGCCGAGATCGGTAAGCAGATCGGCAATCTTTTGGAGACGCTCCGGAGTATCAGCCATCACCGTTATACTGAGCCGGGATGTCTCATCGGGATTCTTCCCGACTGCAAATTTCCCGATTACGTAATCCCCGCCCTCGTCAAGGATGGTATTGAGGATCGCCGAGAATATCCCCGAGTCAATCAGGTGGCCTTCTGCACTGAAATTTCTACTGTTCATAGAGCTATATGTACCACAGAAGCCTCAACCTGTCTATTGCAGTTTGGTTCGGAATCAGTACAATGGCTGCATGGAACTCCTCCTTCCCGCAGGCAACTTTCAGTCCGGTGTCGCTGCCCTTGAGCACGGCGCTGATGCCGTCTATCTCGGCATGACATCCTTCTCTGCAAGGCAGGGCGCTCGCAACTTCACCCTTGATGAACTGCGTCGCCTGAAGTCCTTTGCAACCGAGCAGGGGAAGAAGATATACATAGCCTGCAATACCGTTGTCAGGGATGCTGAGATCGGGGAGCTTCTCAGACTGCTTGATCAGGTTGCCTACATTACGGCAGACGGTGTGATAGTTCAGGATCTCGGAGTGCTTGACATCCTGACCCGTTACTACCCATCGCTCGCCGTGCACGCCTCAACACAGATGGGAATCCATACGGCAGAGGGAGCCGCCGCAGCCAAAGCCCTGGGAATACGACGGGTCATTCTTCCTAGAGAGCTGAGACTGGAGGAGATTGCACAAATTCACCAATGTTGCCCCGGACTGGAGCTGGAAGTGTTTATTCACGGAGCCCTCTGCTACGGGTTCTCGGGGAAGTGCCTGGCATCGGGACTGCTGCTGAACCGCTCGGCAAACAGGGGAGAGTGCGGGCAGATATGCCGTACCTGGTTCTCCCTGGTAGAACCGGTTCCCGGTGTGCGGCAGAACGGATTCTTTTTCTCGATGCGCGACCAGGCAGTCGGGGAAGGTATCAGGGGACTGCAGGCAGCAGGCGTGGTATCGTGCAAGGTTGAGGGACGCATGAAAAGCCCGGAATATGCTGCCGAAGCAGCTTCGTACTATCGGAAGATACTAGAAGGCAGATCTGCCGATCCCGCTGCGCTGCAGACGATCTTTTCACGCGCAACAACGCCTGGTTGGACAGCCGCGCAGGCAGCAACACAACCGATGACCACTCCGGAGTATCCAGGTCACAGGGGTATAACAGCCGGAACTGTCCTGGAATACCACCGCAAAAGCGGTCAGGTCACCGTCAGAACCGAAGTCGCTCTGGCGCTTCATGACGGACTGCTGGTGCTCAAGGAGGGATCCCCTCTGCCGAAAGCCCTCAGGTTCGGTATCGGCAGCATGAAGACTGTATCTGGGGAACGCGTAACCTGCTCCCGTCCGGGGGCAACGGTCCGTATTGCGGTTCCCAGGGAGATTGCTGCCGGAACAGTCATCTACAAAACAGCCTCCCATGACCAGAAGCTTCCGGAGCATACCCCGGAAGCCTTTCCCCTCTGGAAGCATCCGCTTGAGCTGCTCTGCCGCATAGGAAAGACAGAGATCACTGTCACGGCCGGTTCTGCAGCGTTATCCTTCAGCTTTTCCGGGAGCTCCCCTGTCACCGTGCAGCCTGCCCGGACCCGGAAAGATTTCAGGAAGCAGTTCTCCGAAATGTTTCAAACCTCGGGAGACAACCTCTTCACCGCCGACCCGGCGTCCATGCAGTTTGAGAATGAGTCGGGACTGCCTCTGGAAGAGCTATTTATCCCCCTTTCCCAGCTGAAGGCCTTCCGGCGCAGGTGGTATGCGGAGCTGCAGGAGGCATACCTGGCAGAGAAAAGAGATATCCCTTCCCCGCCCTGCCCCGAGGTAACCGTACCGCTGCCGGCACGGGCATCCATAATACCCCGGTCAGACCCGCCGTTCCCGTTCATCACCGATCCGGCCACTGTCGCTGCCGACGATCTGGCAGAGCTGGACGGTTACATCTATATTCCGCTGGCACCGGTCACCTTTGAATCGGGACGCTACCTTGCAGGTGTCGAGCAGCTTGCCGCACGTGCTGCCGAACGCTTTCCTGCAGCTGCAGTGCGTATCGGTCTGAACAACCCCGGTCAGCTGACCTGGGCACAGAGACATCCGGAACACCACTACTTTGCCGATATCTATCTCTACACTGCAAACAGGTTTACCCTTGCGAAGCTGCAGCAGCTGCTTTCCGGGACCACCCTGGCCTACCGCTGGCTGGAGGACGATGATGCCTCCCCGGCTGATCTGGAGGCCTGCGGTATATTTCCTGTGGGGAGCGGATGCAATCCGCCGCTGTTCATCAGCAGAACCTGTTTCCACAGGAATGCCGATGCGTCCTGCTGCCGCTCATGCAGGGGAACCCAGCCTCCGGTCAGGCTGAGGCAGCAGGACAGGAGGTTTGAACTGCATACGAGAGGATGCCTTGCATACCTCTTCAGGGTGGAGTAGCGGCCGGGATCACTGATTATTATGCTTGAGGCGCAGCTTTCCTCAGCTTTTCGCTGCCGAAAGCAGTCCTGCCGGGATCCCGTCTCCTCCGGTCTGGAAGGTCAGCTTCTCACTGGAAACCGATATTATGAGATCCATTACCGCGTCAAAGACGGCTGATGCGCTGCTGGCGACTTCATCGATACGGGCACGGGAAATGTAGGTCCGGCTGTATCCATAGTGCCCCTTCGGGAAGTGTGATACCTCTGGAATACTGGAGTATATGATCAGCTCCTTCTCCGTGGCCAGTATCATGAATTCCCGCACAGTCCAGGAAAAGAGCAGGCCGGTAATCGTCTCCCAGAAGTTCTTCTCCATCTTGTCGGTCTTGATGGTGGGCTGACAGGCAATAACCGCAGGATCGAACCGCTTCTTCTCTTTGTTGAGCAGGTTGGTCTGCAGGATTGAGAGCGGTTTGATATCGGCATTGGGTTCCGGTATCGGTGCGGCCTCTGTGCTGCCGCACTGCTGTTCAAGATAATCCACAATCTCGTCAACCATATTTTCAGAGACAGAGTTGAAGGGTATGCTAATGGAGTTCTTTGCCATGATCAGTACAAGTTCGCCATGGAGCAGATCCACACTCTTGCAAATTGCAACAACGGTAGGATATTCCACAGCAACATCCTGTGAGGGGTCAGTACTGTTCATGAACCGTAGCCGGTCATCAT
>CAZSBC010000151.1:0-7685 GCA_964605195.1 uncultured Spirochaetales bacterium
ATCGAGTACCTACTGAAACAGATC
Source organism: uncultured Spirochaetales bacterium (assembly GCA_964605195.1). Lineage (GTDB taxonomy): Bacteria > Spirochaetota > Spirochaetia > JABMQR01 > JABMQR01 > CAZSBC01. The sequence continues at coordinate 25 of CAZSBC010000151.1, forward strand.
AGGAATAATGCCGATTCCCGGGTACTACCGGATGCCCGTGTGAACCTGTTCGGCTACTCCATCGGGTGTTCGCTTGCCGAGGGTCTCATGATGGCTGATTCGCTGCGATCGAAGGATTCCCGGCTGCTGTGTGACCCGCGGGCAGTGCTTTTCTGCGGGGGATCACTGCTGGAATATGCCAATCCTGTCTCGAAAGCCATTATGGATCAGCGCGCCAATGGTGCCCTGCAGGAATACTTTTACAACTTCGGCCGGGATGATACGGGAAAGGTGCTCTTTGCCGGTCCTGACCAGAGAGTTGCCGGGGCTCTGATTCCCTGGAAAATGATCTTCGCTTCGCTGATGCGGGCAGAATTCGCTCCACTGTTCCGTGTACGGAGGCTGCAGGAGCAGCGTCGCCGGATTCGGGTCTACCATATTCCCAATGACAGCGTCTTCCCCGCGGAAGCTGTCGAAAAAACCTATGCCGAGGCGGGTATGGATTCCGTGATCACCGAGCTGCCGGAGTTGCCGGGAAGCTGCCATGAAGTTCCCTTTCCGCTGCTTGGAGACAACGGGAGCGACTGGTCAGTCCAGTCGGTATATCATGACTTTTTCTCGGAGGTCGGGGGCTTTTTCTCTTCCTGACGCTGGTGCATCCGTTTGTAACGCTGGATTGCTTCGGCTGCCTCATCAAGGGTCTTCATGGCATCCTCTTCGGTCTCTGTCAAATCCTTCAGCAGCAGGTAGGGAGCAATACCGAAACCTTCAGCCAGTTTCTCGAGGGTCGGTATCCGGGGATAGTTCATCATTGCCTCATAACGTGCTATGGCATCACGGGAGACGCCGCTCTTTTCCGCCAGCACTTCCTGGGTCCAGTTACGCTCCCTGCGGAAAGTATGCAGATTAATCGACAATATCATTTTTAGCTTCATAGGATACGGTACCACCATTGCCATCAGGGATACATTGACATATACTCACAGAATTGTGAGTATAATTACACAATTACATATAATCCGCGATATCCGCACAGCCGTACCGGTTTCCGAGGTTTCCCGGTTTCACCGTTTTCTTGACAGAATTGCTGCCGGGATCAGGGAGGGTGGTGTGCAGACAGTGGAATTGGATAGAGATGCATTGGATGCTGTCTATCTCGGTGATTTCAGTGGCCTGCTGCTGCATGCCGAGCTGTGGCAGGATGAGGATGACGGAAGAAGCAGGGAGCGCGCAGCGCTGTATGACGGGGCAGAGGGTATATCCCTTCTGCTGACCGATCAGCAGGGGGAATACTGTGCCGGCCTGCGGGGCATGCCCAGCGCCGGCAGGAAACTCACTCCCCGGCTGCATGTCTTGCGCACAATGCTGAATTCAGTCATCGGCAGCATCGTGGCTGAAGGAAGCTGCTGAGCAGCCGATTATCCGTTCCAAAGAGATGTTTTACACCCTTTTCAAAACTCCGTTCCCTTGAAAATAGGTTAAATCTCGGGTATAACAACAGACAATGGAGCCAAATGCAAAAAGTGTGCAGGCATTGATCCTGGATGCATAAGGGCAAATGGCATGACGACTTCCTGCGAAAATCATCATTATGCAGGAAGTTCAATGAACTGCTGCGCTTACAGCACAGGTGCATGCAGCAGATTTCACCTGGACAGATAAGGAAACAGTATATGATTGTACGTGTGCGATATGCTCCGTCCCCGACCGGTCTGCAGCATATCGGGGGGATTAGGACGGCATTGTTCAACTACTTCTTTGCCCGTTCCCGAGGCGGAAAATTCATTCTGCGGATAGAGGATACCGATCAGGAGCGGACTACCGGAGAGGCTATGCAGGATCTCTACGATACCCTGGAATGGCTAGGCGTGACCTGGGATGAAGGTCCCAGAGCGGGTGGTGAGTTCGGCCCCTATATCCAGTCCCAGCGTGGTGCGCTCTATGCCGAGTATGCCGGGAAGCTGATTGAAGCTGGCAAAGCCTACAAATGTTTCTGCACACCCGAGCGTCTCAAGGCCCTGAGGGTAGAGCAGGAGCAGACAAAAAGCAAACAGAAGGGCTATGACCGACACTGCCGCAACCTGACGCCAGAAGCGGTCGCCGAACTTGAGGAGAGCGGAAAATCCTATGTCATCAGGCTGAAGGTTCCCCTGGAGGGCAAAACCTCCTTTGATGATATGCTCATGGGTACAATTACGCGGAAAAACCGTGATATCAACCCTGATCCGGTCCTGATGAAATCTGACGGGTTCCCGACCTACCATCTGGCCAATGTCATTGACGATCACCTGATGGGCATCACCCATATCATGCGTGCTCAGGAATGGATTCCCTCCGGCCCGGTGCATATCCTGCTCTATGAGGCGTTCGGGTGGGAGCCGCCCAAATACTGCCACCTTCCGCTGGTCATGGGCAAGGACGGGCAGAAGCTTTCAAAGCGGCATGGCGCCACGGCTGTCCGGGAGTTCCGGAATGCCGGCTATCTTCCCGAGGCCCTGGTCAACTATGTCTGCCTGCTCGGCTGGTCATATGACGGCAAGAGTGAGTTTTTCTCTAAGCAAGAGCTTGAGAAGATTTTTTCCCTGGAGAAGATCAACAAGGCTCCCGGGGTCTTTGACTACAAGAAGCTGGAGTGGTTCAACGGTAACTACATCAGGATGAAGTCCGGGGTCGAGCTGAAGCAGCTGCTGATTCCGTTTCTGCAGGAAGAGGGGGTGATCTCGCCCAATATCACGGACGAGGAGGAGCGAATCCTTGATGCCCTCATACCCCTGGTGCATGAGCGGCTGAAGCGGCTGAGCGATATCGGGGAGATGACACGGTTCCTCTTCCATGATATCGCAATTCCCGACTCTGCCGAGGTGATTCCGAAGAAGACAGATGCTGCCAAGACTGTTGAGATTCTGCAGAAGGCTGCTGAGCTGTTCACGGAGAACTGGGATGCAGGTGACGAGGTGCTGGAGCAGTGCTTCAGGGATACTGCCGAACAGCTGCAGGTTGGGCTCGGGGCAGTGCTGATGCCGGTCAGGGCAGCGGTAACAGGCAGCAGGATATCGCCTCCGCTTTTCTCATCGGTCCAGCTTCTGGGAAAAGAGAAAACCCTGGCGAGAATTAGAGCGACAATTGAATCTTTACAACAAGAGGTATAACTGATGAGTGCGGTTACTATGGAAAAACTGGTCTCCCTCTGTAAGCGGCGAGGCTTTATCTATCAATCCAGCGAGATCTACGGGGGGCTTTCGGGAGCCTGGGATTACGGTCCGCTCGGTGTTGAGCTGAAAAACAGGATACGTGACTTCTGGTGGAAGGAGATGACCCAGCTACATGATAACATTGTGGGGCTGGATGCCGCGATCATGATGCACCCGAGGGTGTGGGAGGCTTCCGGTCATGTTTCGAACTTCTCGGATCCGATGGTGGACTGCCGGCAGTGCAAATCCCGCTTCAGGGCCGATCAGATTGATCTTGGGGCACCCTGTCCTGTCTGCGGAAGCAAAGGTACCTTCACTGAACCGCGCGAGTTCAATCTGATGTTCTCGACGCATCTCGGGCCGTTAAAGGATGACACGAGCATTGTCTACCTGCGGCCGGAGACTGCCCAGGGGATCTTTGTCAACTTCAAGAATGTGGTGCAGACGAGCCGGGTGAAGATCCCCTTCGGTATTGCGCAGGTCGGCAAGGCCTTCCGTAACGAGGTGACCACCAAGAACTTCATCTTCCGTACGCTTGAGTTTGAGCAGATGGAAATGCAGTTTTTTGTCAAACCCGGTGAGGATGAGCAGTGGTTCGAATACTGGAAGCAGTCGAGAATCGAGTATTACGGCAGGCTGGGAATCCGGGCTGACAAGCTGCGTTTCCATCGTCATGAGAGCAACGAACTGGCGCACTATGCCAAGGATGCCGTCGATATCGAGTTCTGCTTTCCGATGGGATGGCAGGAGCTCGAAGGAATCCACTCCAGGACGGATTACGATCTCGGGCGGCACCAGGAGTATTCTGGCAAGGAGCAGACCTACCTTGACCCGCAGACCAATGAGCGCTACGTTCCCTACGTCATCGAGACTTCGGCGGGGCTTACCCGTTCGGTGCTGATGGTGCTTGCCGATGCCTACGAGGAGGAGTCCCTGGAGGGCGGTGATACCAGGACGGTGATGCATTTCCATCCCGAGGTTGCCCCGGTGACGGTGGCTGTCCTTCCGTTGGTCAAGAAGGACGGTATCGCCGAGCTGGCGGGTGAGCTGGAGCAGGGGCTGCGGTCCGAGTTCGCCACCTTCTACGACCAGTCCGGTGCCATCGGGCGGCGGTACCGCCGCATGGACGAGATAGGAACGCCGTTCTGCGTTACGCTCGATTACCAGAGCAAGGAGGACGGTACTGTCACGCTGCGCTTCAGGGACAGTATGGAGCAGGTCCGGGTACCGATGGCGGAGCTTGCCAATCGTATCCGGGAGGAGATTCGTACCTACACTCGATAACTGGATGACATGGTGCATCCTGCATGTATGAGGATGCATCTGGAGAGAAAATTATGAATAAAGCACTGAAGACACTGCAGGACCGCGGATTTATCAAGCAATGCACCGATCTTGAGGCCCTTGATTCGCTTATGACAAGAGAGCCGGTTACGTTCTATATCGGGGTTGATGCAACCGGAAGCAGCCTCCATATCGGGCATATGGTGCCCTTCTATGCCATGCACCATCTGCAGGAGCACGGCCATAACCCGATCGCGCTGATCGGGGGCGGTACCACGATGATCGGGGATCCCTCCGGAAAGACCGAGATGCGCAAGATGCTGACCATTGAGCAGATCCGGGAGAATTCCGAAGCTATCAGGGACCAGCTCGGCAGCGTGGTCGATTTCAACCCCGAACGCAAGCAGGGTCGCGCGAGGATGCTGAATAACTATGACTGGCTGGGCAATCTCAACTATATCGAGTTTCTCCGTGACATCGGGAAACACTTCTCGGTCAACCGGATGCTCACCTTCGAGTCCTACAGGCAGCGTCTTGAGCGGGGGCTCTCGTTCATCGAGTTCAACTACCAGCTGCTGCAGTCCTATGACTTCCTGACGCTCTACCAGGATCACGGCTGCCGGCTGCAGATGGGCGGTGATGACCAGTGGGGGAACATCGTTGCCGGTGTGGAGCTTACTCGGCGCGTTGCCGGGGCGGAGGTCTACGGGCTGACGTTTCCGCTGATCACCCGCTCGGACGGGAAGAAGATGGGCAAATCGGAGAAGGGCGCGGTCTTCCTTGATCCTGCCATGTTCTCTCCCTATGACTTCTTCCAGTACTGGAGGAATGTTGCCGATGCGGATGTCATCAGGTTCCTCAAGCTCTTCACCTTTCTCTCCCTTGATGAGATTGCGGAGCTGGAGAAGCTGAAGGATGCCGAGATCAACCGTGCCAAGGAGGTCCTGGCCTATGAGCAGACGAAGATCATCCACGGCAGGGAGGAGGCCGACAAGGCCCTGGCTGCCGCAAGGGCAGCTTTCTCGGCCGGTCCGGCTTCAGATGGCAATATGGAATCCATTCCAACCCTTGAGATAGAGCGGGAGAGCCTGATTGCCGGTATCCCGGTAATGGACCTTTTTGCCATGACCGATCTCTGTGCATCGAAGAGCGATGCGCGTCGTCTGGTTCAGCAGGGTGGTGCAAGGATCAACGAGGATAAGGTGGAGTCAATAGAAGCTGTTATAGATGAGCGTTGGGTTTCAGAGGGTGAGATGATGCTGCGGGCCGGGAAGAAGCGCTTTTTCAGGGTCGTTGTCACTGAGAGATAGAGAAGGATTGTATCATGAGAAGGATTGTACTGTTACTGCTGGTTGTATTATTGTCTGCTCCCCTGTTTGCTGCGGGGGTGTCCGAAACTGCTCCTGAGCAGCAGGAGATTATGGCCTCACTGGCTGTGCTGAAGGGGCCTACCGGTTTCGGATATGTCCACCTGCTGGGAGAACAGGTGGCCCTGGGTGCTGGTGTGGCGGTTCAGGCTGAGGTGCTGCCCTCTCCCAATGAGGCACTGGCCCGCCTGATCTCAGGGGAGGCTGATCTTGCTGCCATTCCTGCCAATGCGGCTGCGGTACTGTTCAACAAGGGAGTCGATATCAGGCTGGCTGCGGTAACCGGGGAGGGGATGCTCTACCTGCTCTCCAGGGATATGGATGCAGAGTACTCCAGGGAGGCTGCCGAAGGGCTGCTGGCTGACGGGAAGCAGCTCTATGTCCCGGCTCCGGGATCTACGCCTGATCTGGTGAACCGCTATCTGCTAGATGCCTGGGGATTTGATGCAGACAGTCAGAATGCGCTGGTCAATATGAGTATTGCCTCACCAGCCCAGCTGGCACAGCTGCTCATTGCCGGGAAGGTGGAGCACGCCCTGCTGCCGGAACCCTTTGCGACAATGGCGGAAATGAAAAGTCCGGAAGTTTTCCGCACCGATGATATCCAGAGGATATGGCAGGAGGAGACCGGGATCGCCTCCTATCCCATGACGGCCCTTGTGGTGCAGGGATCGTTTGCCGACGAGCATCCGGCTGCATTACAGACCATTCTCGCGGCTGTGAAGGCATCAATCGGGCGGGTTACCGGGGACCCTGCCGAAGCGGCTGTGCTGATTGAGGAGTTCGGGATTCTTGCTGCAGCTCTGGCCGAGCCCTCGATTCCGCGCTGTGCCCTGGGTTTCGAGTATGCGGCTGATGCAAGGAGCGCTTTTGAGCGGTACCTTGAGATCATGGCGGGGCTTGATCCGGCGGTTATCGGGGGGAAAGTCCCCGATGCATCCTTCTATGCTGGGCAATAGGTACATAGTCTTCATTTCGGCAATCCTGCTGCTCGTGATTTGGCAGGTTGCCTCCCTGGTGGTTGATTCGGCCATTCTGCTTCCTTCTCCAATTTCTGCGATGGGTGTGCTTGTGTCCTACCTCAGCGAAGCTGTTTTCTGGGGTAATGTGTGGGAGACTGTGCTGCGGGCCTTGAAGAGCTTTCTCCTGACAATGGCTGCCGGGATTATCCTCGGGCTTTTATCGGGGCTGGTAACGAGGGTACGCTACATGCTCTCTCCGCTGATTACGGTGGTCCGGAGCGTCCCGGTCATGTCGGTGATACTGCTGGCCTTCATCTGGTTCGAGAGCGGTACGGTCCCGGTCTTTGCCGCATTCCTGATGTCCTTTCCCATCATTTTCGAGAATACCTTTCAGGGTATTGCGCAGACTGACGGGCGGCTGCTTGAGATGGCGGCTGTCTACGGGCTCTCCAGGAGGCAGAAACTGCTGAGCATCTCTGTTCCGGCGCTGCTTCCGTTTCTGGTTGCCGGTGCCCGGGGTACTATCGGGATGACCTGGAAGGTGGTTATTGCTGCGGAGGTGCTTACTGTACCGAAGCGGGGGATTGGTTCTGCCATGCAGTTTTCCCAGATTAATCTGGAGACTTCGCAGGTGATGGCTTGGACGGTTACGGCCGTACTTCTCAGCGGAGCTTCCCAGGTGCTCTTCTCCCTGCTGCTGCGCAGGCTCCGTAAGCGCAGGATGCTTCCCGGGGAAGGTAGGGGAGGTCAGGGATGATTCTTGAGCATATAGAGAAGCGGTACCCGGCAACGGGAGGAGCAGTTGAAGTCTTCGAGGATCTCTCTCTCAATCTGAACGATAATGAGATCACGGTTATTCTCGGCCCTTCCGGGTGCGG
>CAZSBC010000152.1:0-7606 GCA_964605195.1 uncultured Spirochaetales bacterium
GAACTGGATGCGGATATCTGTGCCAGTACCGGTATCCACTCCGGGGATTCTGTGATCAAGATGCTGCTGGCCGGGGCTGCCTCTGTGCAGATCTGCTCGGCTATGCTGACTTCAGGATTTTCAGTAATTGAGAAAATGAAACAGCGGCTTACCACCTGGATGGATGCAAAGGAGTTTGGTTGTGTCGATGATTTCAGAGGAGAGCTGGCCCGTGCCCGGATTGGGGATCCCGAAGTCTGGGAGCGGTCACAGTATGTGAAGGCCATCTGCGGAATCAGCTGATTGCGATCAGGTATTTCTCCAACCTAAGATTCACATATCCCATGTGCTGTGAATTCTGTACTTGTGCAAGCGCCTTTTTTTACCGTTTAGTTTGCATAAATACCCGATTTGACATACTATATAGACAGGACACAAATACCAGAACCAGCCTGACCGGCTGGTCAAAAGGGGTGAACCCGCTATGGATGACTACTCTGATATCGAACCGTATTCAGGCGAACAGATTCATGCAGCGATAGAGCGACTGAAAGAGAGCCGTAATTTTCTGGACAGCTTGGGAGAAATGATGTATCCGAAGTGGCGGTTCTTTACACCAGTCCGCCGGGCTCAGTTGAAAAGTGATCTCTTTCCGGCTTTGGACAGCGTCCACAGCGTTAAGGACTTTCAGGAGCTCATCACTTCCGATTTTGCCCTTGATCACATCATAGAATACTCGATGGAATCATTCATATGTACCGGGCTTGAGAAGCTCGATAAGGATGGCTCCTATCTCTATTTCAGCAATCACCGCGATATCGTGCTTGACTGTGCTCTCCTGAACTACTCACTTGGCAGGGCCGGCTATCGCTATGCTGAGATTGCTGTGGGTGACAACCTGCTGCTGAATCAGCTGTCAACCGATCTCTTCAAGCTCAATGGTGCCGTAACGGTGAAGCGCAATCTCCCCATGCGGGAAAAATTCGAAGAATCAAAACGCCTTTCAGCCTATTTTGTAGATGCTATCGTCGAGCGTAACCGCTCCATGTGGGTTGCCCAGAAGAGCGGCAGGGCCAAGGATGGAATTGACATCACCAGCCCTTCGATCATCAAGATGCTGCATATGTCGAAGCGAGATTCGAAGGTGAGCTTTTCCGAGCTGATCAAGAAGTGCCGGATTGTCCCGGTTGTCATATCGTATGAGTATGATCCGTGTGATATCAGTAAGGGGCGGGAATTGCTGACGAAGAGCCTGAAAGGGGCCTATCACAAGAAGAAGTATGAAGATCTCATCCAGATACTCAAGGGACTGAAGCGGGACAAGGGAAATGTGCATCTCCATGTCGGGGAACCCCTCGATGGGGAGTATGAGGACCATCTGGCCGTTGCGGCCGAAATTGACCGCCAGATTCATTCCAACTACCATCTCTGGCGATCGAACTATATAGCCTATGATCTTATCGAGGATTCTCAGCTCTATGGTGATAAATACTCCAAGTCTGATATTAAGGGATTTCTCTCACGTTATAAGCATTTGCCGCAGGAACTGGTTCAGATGGTATTGCATTCCTATGCAAATCCCGTCAAAATGCATATGAAGGCTACGCTGGGAAAACAGTAGCCGTTATGGAAAGGGTATGAGCAGGCACAACAGAAGCAGGTCATTTCCGGTACGGACTCTTTACGGCATACTGTTCACTGGTATGATCATCCTGCTGATAGCAGGTTGTGAGCAGGGTGTGCCTGAGATCCTGGATACAAAATACCGCATGCAGTTCACGTATGACGAGCAGACGGGAGCTGTAACACAGCAACTTGCCATTCAGGTTGCCGTTGAGAGCCGGGAGATTGCAGAGGATATCAGTGCCCTGAATCTTTTTGCCCAACAGACATCGCTATCCTGGTCTATCTCCTCTGAGAAGCTGGCAGTGACGGAAACCGACGACAGTTACTGGATTGGCAGTAACAGCATTACCGCTCCCCGGATAATTCCACGTAGAGATGCATCGGCATTTCCAGAAGGTATCTACCGTGTGGAACTCATAAGTAACAGAGGCGATGTTGCTACTGCTGAAGTGCTGCTGCCGCGCAGCGAGCTGTACAACTCGCTGTATACCCGTGCTGAGAGCAGATTCCCGGCACTCACCGTTGTCAGACGAACCAACAGCCAGACTTCTGTTTCTCTGCAGTACAATGACAATCTCCTGATACTCTGCTATGATGAGACGGGAAAGCTTATACGGGGGATCAGGCCTGGTACGCGGCTTATTCTTCCGGGTATGGAGATCTACGGATACCTAGCTGCCAGCACCTATGTTGAGCTTGTCACTGTGGATCCGGAAACCAGTGCAGCCCTCTACACGACACCCATGTATCTTGATCTATAGATCGCTTGATCCATGGATCGCACTTATACCAGTCGACCGACATCCCTGAACAGCTGCTGCCTTGTTATACGCTTCCAGACCGGCCTGCCATGCGGACAGCGAGCGACCGGTAGCTGAAACACTTGCGCGATAAGGTGCTCTGCCGTTACCCGGTCAATTCCATCTCCGTCCTTCACTGCTGCCCGGCATGAAATCATGGCATAGAGGTTCTTTTCAATTTCATCACGATTACCGGCACTGCGCATAATGAAATCGATGACATCATGCTGGATGGTTGAACAGACCGAAGGGATCGAATGCATCTCCCATACTCCGTCACCCTTTCGCTGCAGTGCAATGCCTAGGTCGCTGTAGATGCCGTTGTGTGCAGAAAGAAATCTGTCAATATCCGGGTTCGGTTCGAATACAAAGGGGATGAGCAGCTGCTGTATGACAGGGGATCCCTTCAGCTCCTCATAGATGATCCGCTCATGGGCAGCATGCTGATCGATGATGATAAGCTCCTCCCCGCGTTCAACGAGCAGAAAGAGATTGAAAATCTGTCCTTTGTAGATAAAGTCGCTTCCTTGGGATTGCACCTTCTCAGAGTCGTCGGCCTGGGCAGGGGTTGCAGCGGAGAGCAGTTCCCGCAGAGCTGTTCGTTTCTCATCCAATGTAGAGGAGGCTGGGGAGGGGGGCTGCTGCCGAAGTGGAGAGCCGGAGTATCGCTGCCGTTGTTCGCGGAGCTCGCCGTCGGACGGCGCTGGTTTCGGCCTGTCAATCTCTTCGAATGGTATTGCTGCCTGTTGAGGTGTTGCTCTGGAATCTTCTGGAGCGACCCTTCGCTGGGAGATACCGTTCAGCCAGCTCTTCAGCATCTGTACAGTTTCATGGTGTATATCGGTAATATTACGGATCTTTGCCTCACGCTTTGCAGGATGGATGTTGAAATCGACCAGTTCGGGATCATCCTCAATGAAGAGGAAGCAGTAGGGAAAGCTGCCGCCGGGAAGGTGATAATTGTACCCGTAGGTGATTGCCTGAACTAGTGAGTACTCCTGTATGCGTCTCCGGTTCAGGTATATCTGCAGATAGCTTCTGTCTGTCCGGTGGATATCGGGGGTGGAACAGATTGCCTTGATGGAGAAGTTTCCCGTTTTCGTCTCTGGACTCCCGATAAATACTTCCTGGAGAAAGTCGGGGAATGCCTGAATGACACGTTGAACCGGTTCTGCTGCCGGCAGGTGCAGTTTCAGCTGCCCGTTACTGAAGAATCTGAATGATATCTCATGAAAGGGCAGTGCCTTGTCGAGGAAAGTTCTTCGGCAGGCTGCCGATTCGGCCTGTGGTCGTTTGAGAAAATTTCTCCTTCCGGGAATCGCATGGAAGATATCTCTGGCTGTTACCGTGGTTCCCGGGGAATTGCCACCTGCGGTAACCTGCTGTTCACTGCCGTCAAGGACCGTAAGCGTATTACAGCTTCCCTGGTATTTGCTGGTGATGGTAAGTCTGCTACAGGCAGCTATGCTGTAGAGCGCTTCCCCCCTGAAGCCGAGGGTATGGAGATTGTAGAGGTCATCTATACGGGTTATCTTTGAGGTAGCATGCGGTTTACAGCATTTCTGCAGATCTTCGGAGGACATGCCTGATCCATTATCGATCACCCGTATCTCAGAGATCCCGCCATCGGTAATATAGACATCAATACTCCCGGCACCTGCATCAATGGCGTTGTCCATAAGTTCCCTGACGACAGATTCGGGCCGTTCGATCACCTCTCCGGCAGCTATGCGCTGTGCTACAATATCATCGAGAATATGTATCCTGCTCGACTCCATCTGAGTACTCCTAGAAGAGGGCGATTCTGGTGGAGATGGAGAGGACGGGAGAGATGACCAGTGCCCCCGATCCGTCACGTTCGAGGTTATCGATGTTGTTCAGGATTGCATCTCCGTCAGGATCCGCGTACTGGGCAGACCCCGAGAGCTCGGCCCGTACCGTCATTCCGGCATGCTCATAGGCCACCCCGGCATAGAAGTCGGTCAGTTCGTTGAAGAGGAAACCCTGCAGGTTCCAGCTTTCAGCCTGCGTCAGTGCCGCTGCAAACCCCTGCTGCCTGAATCCCAGCTCCACAGAGAGCGGGTCAGCAGCGTACTGCAGCGAGAGATGCAGCGCATCGGTATCTTCGTCCCAGCTTACTCCGAAATTCTCATTGAACCGGAACTGGTAGCCGAGTCGGGCCGCAAAGAGCCCCGTCTCATACCCCACCTCCGTAGAGATGACCCACTTGCCGCTGAGCTCTTTACCCAGCGTATAGTCAGCATCATCAAAGAGCCGTGCCACCAGCGCATCCCGCTGCCACTGGTAGCGGTTCGAGAAGAGCCCCTGTTCCAGGACGGCATTCTGGTAGGCCCAGGAGAGCGAAAATGCCAGATTGCCGCTCTTCCCGTCCACTCCCAGCATCGCCAGGTAGTTGTAAAAGGCCCCGTCGGAGCTGAAGGACTCACTGTGAAACCCGCTGTTGTCAGCCAGCATCAGCAGGGCAAAATCGGTATATGCCGTCAGGGTCAGCACCTCACTGTATGCCAGCGGGGCTATGATGTCGATCCCGGGTACCAGTATGAAGGCGTTCGGGGAGAGGGAGAGATCCATGAGGCCGTAGAGCCCAATCTCCAGGGGAAAGTTCTGCCCCAGCGGTTTGCCGGCCAGACGCAGCCCAAAGAGTTCGGCATGCGATATGTCATTGATAATCAGTTCATAGTCAAAGTAGGGACTCTGCAGCCGGTTCGTCAGGCCGGTTCGCCGGATCATCGGCGCATCAATGGCAGGATTGAGATTGCTTACCAGCATCCCGGTTCCCAGAGAGAGGGGCGTGTGATCATCAACTGTCAGGCTGAAGGCACCCGAGGGGGCCCGGTAGGTGACGTGGTCAATCAGGGAGAGCAGATCAAGGTAGAAGTCCCGCGATGCAGTGAAGTTGCCACCAGGATAGAGCAGCTCTCCCAGATTGGTGCTGTAGCCTGTCCCAAAGTCGTAGGGATTGTTCCCCCGTTCCAGATACCAGTTGCTGATTGAGAAGGGACTGCCGGAGAAAGCCAAGCCTGCCTGCAGTCCGAATGATAGGGTCTCTGTCCGATACTGCGGTCGTAGGACAATGCCACTATAGGGCCCGGTATATACATCGGTGACTGCATTGAAAAAGGGGTGAAACAGGATTGTTTCAATCGAGAGGGAGTAGGGAGTTGCTGTGATCTCTCCTGAAACAGCAGGCTGTTCAATAACAGGGGCATTGATTCCGGTTCCTTCACTGTCAAGGGCGATTCTGGTGGAGATGGAGAGGACGGGAGAGATGACCAGTGCCCCCGATCCGTCACGTTCGAGGTTATCGATGTTGTTCAGGATTGCATCTCCGTCAGGATCCGCGTACTGGGCAGACCCCGAGAGCTCGGCCCGTACCGTCATTCCGGCATGCTCATAGGCCACCCCGGCATAGAAGTCGGTCAGTTCGTTGAAGAGGAAACCCTGCAGGTTCCAGCTTTCAGCCTGCGTCAGTGCCGCTGCAAACCCCTGCTGCCTGAATCCCAGCTCCACAGAGAGCGGGTCAGCAGCGTACTGCAGCGAGAGATGCAGCGCATCGGTATCTTCGTCCCAGCTTACTCCGAAATTCTCATTGAACCGGAACTGGTAGCCGAGTCGGGCCGCAAAGAGCCCCGTCTCATACCCCACCTCCGTAGAGATGACCCACTTGCCGCTGAGCTCTTTACCCAGCGTATAGTCAGCATCATCAAAGAGCCGTGCCACCAGCGCATCCCGCTGCCACTGGTAGCGGTTCGAGAAGAGCCCCTGTTCCAGGACGGCATTCTGGTAGGCCCAGGAGAGCGAAAATGCCAGATTGCCGCTCTTCCCGTCCACTCCCAGCATCGCCAGGTAGTTGTAAAAGGCCCCGTCGGAGCTGAAGGACTCACTGTGAAACCCGCTGTTGTCAGCCAGCATCAGCAGGGCAAAATCGGTATATGCCGTCAGGGTCAGCACCTCACTGTATGCCAGCGGGGCTATGATGTCGATCCCGGGTACCAGTATGAAGGCGTTCGGGGAGAGGGAGAGATCCATGAGGCCGTAGAGCCCAATCTCCAGGGGAAAGTTCTGCCCCAGCGGTTTGCCGGCCAGACGCAGCCCAAAGAGTTCGGCATGCGATATGTCATTGATAATCAGTTCATAGTCAAAGTAGGGACTCTGCAGCCGGTTCGTCAGGCCGGTTCGCCGGATCATCGGCGCATCAATGGCAGGATTGAGATTGCTTACCAGCATCCCGGTTCCCAGAGAGAGGGGCGTGTGATCATCAACTGTCAGGCTGAAGGCACCCGAGGGGGCCCGGTAGGTGACGTGGTCAATCAGGGAGAGCAGATCAAGGTAGAAGTCCCGCGATGCAGTGAAGTTGCCACCAGGATAGAGCAGCTCTCCCAGATTGGTGCTGTAGCCTGTCCCAAAGTCGTAGGGATTGTTCCCCCGTTCCAGATACCAGTTGCTGATTGAGAAGGGGTAGTCAAAAACGGTGAGATCAAGGTTAAGACCGGCTGAAAATCGGCCATAGCGCAGCCATGGCTGAAGAGAAACGTTAATATATCCATCCTGATATATGCCCGGATCAGTCAGCTGTATCATGCGGCTTACGATATCGGTACCGTATGCAAAAAGCGCCTGTTCAGTTTCTTCGGTCTCGAAAAATTCCAGCGGAGCAGGGGCTGTCATTTCAAGCAGGGGCTGTGGTTGCGGAGCTGCTTCAGCAATCTCCGTTTCCGGAATAATCTCGATTGGAGCTGTCTCAGCTTCTACCGGTTCACTTACACTTTCAGTATCCCCGACAGTGACGGCCTCCTCGGCAGCGATGACCGGTTCAGCGGGTACTTCAGGTTCTTCGACAGCGACTGCTTCATGCTCTTCTGCAGCCGGAATATCTGCAATGATGACCGGCTCAGCGGGTGCTTCAGGTTCTTCGACAGCAACTGCTTCGGGCTCTTCTGCAGCCGGAATATCAGCAATGATGACCGGTTCAGCGGGTGCTTCAGGTTCTTCGACAGCAACTGCTTCGGGCTCTTCTGCAGCCGGAATATCAGCAATGATGACCGGTTCAGCGGGTGCTTCAGGTTCTTCGACAGCAACTGCTTCGGGCTCTTCTGCAGCCGGAATATCAGCAATGATGACCGGTTCAGCGGGTGCTTCAGGTTCTTCGACAGCAACTGCTTCGGGCTCTTCTGCAGCCG
>CAZSBC010000153.1:0-7591 GCA_964605195.1 uncultured Spirochaetales bacterium
ACTCCGTCCCGGAGATAGAAGTAGGGATCAATATGTACGAACTCTCCCCAGAACATCAGGTAGCTCTCCCGCAGCGGCACCGCAAACTCACACCCGGTGATGATTCCAAGGGCATTGGGAATGGTGGCGGTACTTTCTCCGAGTATCTGCATCTCATCGACTCCGAACTGTCCGTAGAGCATCAGGGAGGGTACCGGTACCCACTCAAGCTCAATGGTCAGGAGGGAATTTGATATTGGACGCATGAAGTACTGGTGATAGATCATTGCGGGGTTGATAAAGGCAAGATCAAGATTATCCGACTGGTACATCATCGCCTCGGTTACGGTCACCTGCATTGTTTCTGCAGGCCGCAGGGAGAGGCGGTGGGCTATCAGGGCCTTATAGTCGTCCAGTTCACTCTCTGTCTGCCCGGGGCCAGAACCATCTCCCCAGTCAGGAGGAGTGAACCGCACTATTCCGGTCGTATAGGCGACGATATCACTCCAGGCGGAGAAGAGCAGGATATCATGATAGGGCTGGTGGCCTGAAAGCATGAGGTTCCCCGTATGGCCGTAGCCCCAGTTGATGCGGTCCCTGCCGAACTGCAGATTCCAGTTATCCCCGCCGGCGGTCACATAGGCCCGGTATGGCCAGTTGAGATCCAGCTGGAAGAAATCGGTGATGCTGTTGTTGGTCATCAGCGACTGGCTATAGATCCCCACCGGATTGCTGTAGGAGTCAAGAAGGCGCTGCCTGATGATATATTCCGTATAGCCTGTAAAGTTGCCGAAAGATACGGCAACCGGAATTGAGAGGATCGGGGCGCGGTCCGCCCAGCGCCGGATCCAGTCTTCCTCTGCCGTGAAGCCGGAGGAGTTGGTGTGGACATAGAGCTCAAGGGCATAGATAAGGCTGCCGTCAACTGAAGCCAGATTATTGGTGCTCATCCACGGTTCCCGATCAAGGCTCGCCTCCAATGCATCATAGAGACGTTTACCTGCAACTGACAGCCTGCTTTCGGGTAGCAGGGAGAGGAAATAGCTGAATTCGGCACTGCTTGTCGGGGCATCCGCAGGCGGCGGCAGACGGCCTGTCTCCAGGGAGAGGATATGGATATAGCGTTCAGGGGGAGCCGCAGCGGGATAGATCATCTGGCCGCTATCGGCCGCAGCAGTCGTCAGGACAAGCACTATGAAGAGCACTATCCCTGTAAGTATCCTGTAGCAGTATCTGTACAACTGGTCTCTCCCCACAGTGATGTCAATGTTCTCATACTACCATGAAACGGGGCAATGGGAAAGCAATGAATTCTCTCAGCCGCTGGACGAATCTCCCGATTTATGCAACTGTGGTATATCGCAGCTATGCAGCTGGGAGGTTTTGGAAGGGGGAGAAAGAGAGAGGAGAGTATGGGTAGTTCGGCAGCATGGAATATCATCGTGATCGCCTGCACGCTTGTCTGGGGCTCAATCCATCCCGTGAGCAAGCATCTCATGGACAATGGGCTAACTCCGCTGATCATGTCCATCCTGCGTTTCGGGATAGCGACTGTGGCTACGATACCGATCTTTTTCCGGCAGTACTCCTCATATGCCAGACTGCAGATCAGGGATGTGCTCATGCTGTCGCTGCTCGGAATCATGGGTGTCGCGCTGTTCTCAATCTGCGTCTTCTACGGGATAGATCTCTCCAATGCCACGAGCAGTGCCATCCTGATAAACTCCCAGCCGGTGTTTGCGGCCCTGCTGGCAGCGCTGCTGCTGAAGGAGCGTCTGGAGCGACGCCAGATTGCCGGGATTGCCGTCGGCATTGCGGGGCTGCTGCTGGTGATAACCCGCGGTGATATCTCCGCTCTCTCGTTCTCCACCTCCTACCTGATCGGCAACTTGCTCTGTATCGCAGCGGCAGTGCTCATCAGTCTCTACTATATCGGGCTGAAGCGGTATGTCTCCCGGTTCGGCAGCACCAATGCCACG
The DNA here is from genome assembly GCA_964605195.1 of uncultured Spirochaetales bacterium. Lineage (GTDB taxonomy): Bacteria > Spirochaetota > Spirochaetia > JABMQR01 > JABMQR01 > CAZSBC01. Next base: position 1,959 of record CAZSBC010000153.1, read on the forward strand.
ATCGTCTCAACGGCAGCCGGGTCCATCGTCCTTGTAGCCATAGCAGCGGCAGCAGGTGAGGATTTCTCGGTCCTTACACGGATATCATTGGGTGACTGGCTCTGGATACTGCATCTGAGTCTCATTGGAACGGCTTTTTCAAACCTGCTGTTCCATCGTGCGCTGACAGTCATCGGGGTATCGAAGGCTGCCGGGTTCAAGTTCCTTGTCCCGGTCTTCGGGGTCTTCTTCTCATTTTTCTTCCTGGGGGAGTCTATGAGCCTGATCGTGTATATCGGCATTGCCACCATTTTCCTCGCCCTGCTGAATATCAATCGAAACCTCGGCAAGCACCCCGCTTCCAGTAAACTCCGGAAATTGCTGTGAAGATTTCTTGGGTTGTCATATAGCCACTCAACCATATGTAATGTAGTATATAGGCGCAAAAGGAGCTGCCATGATCAATCTTGACAGGGTAAGAGCAAAGCGGGCATTCATATGCGATATGGACGGGGTTATCTACCACGGCAACAGGCTTCTGCCGGGAGTGAAGGCCTTCATCGAATGGCTGCAGCGGGAGAATAAGCGCTTCCTTTTTCTGACAAACAGCTCTGAGCGTTCTCCCCGGGAGCTGCAGCAGAAAATGTCGCGTCTCGGCATATCCATCTCTGCAGAGCATTTCTATACTAGTGCCCTCGCCACAGCCTCCTTTCTCAAGAACCAGTTGCCGGAAGGAAGCGCCTATGTCATCGGGGAGACCGGTCTCACCAATGCACTGTATGAGGCCGGATACTCAATGAATGATGTCAATCCGGATTATGTTGTCGTTGGGGAATCCAGGACATATACCTATGAGAACCTTACCAAGGCTGTCAATCTCGTGATTGCCGGGGCCAAACTGGTCGGAACCAATCCGGACCTCACCGGCCCGGTAGAAGAGGGCATTGTACCTGCAACAGGGTCGCTTATTGCCCCCATCGAGATGTCCACAGGCTCAAGGGCCTACTTCATAGGGAAACCGAATCCCCTGATCATGCGCCATGCCTTGAAACGCCTGGGCTGCAAGCGGGAAGAGACCGTTATCATAGGGGATAGGATGGATACAGACATGATTGCCGGGATTGAGTCTGAGATCGATACGGTACTGGTCCTTACCGGTGTATCGGACATGCACAACATGCAGCAGTTTGCCTATCGACCAGGCCTTATCCTCCCGGGAGTTGCCGATGTGGTCCCTCCAGAGCTGCCTGAGACATGAGGAGTATCATATCATGAGAACCGTTACCGATTGCGCATCGTTCAAGAAAAGAGCAAAAAGCATGCAGGATGCAGCCGATACGGCGCGGGTCGAGCAGGTTGCTTCGGACCTCGAGCGGATGACGTACGAGCCGATCTTCCTGCTGCCGGTTCCGGGATTCCTCCGCATGCGGGCCGGTGATCTCATTGCCTATGCCGATCATCTCTGCAGCCTTTCCGACGAGGAGCTAGCAGCCTACGGGGTGCACCATATGACAGACAGGGAGCAGCTCATCGCAACCCAGCTGAGCATGCTCCTGCGGAATTTCAGGCTGCTTGTACGCCTGAGGGACGATATCCCGGAAGCCTGGGATGAGATCCACGAACTCTATGAGGACGACTGAGCCGGTCAGTCTCTATTTTTCCAGACATGAAGACACCCTGTGATAAAACTTGCAGTCTCATCGGTTATCTGTGATAATGATGCGTGCAGGGGGAAATGGCATGGATACGAAGCACAGGGTCATAGTTGTCGGGGGAGGCATTACAGGTCTGACTACAGCCACCTCCCTGGCGAAGCGGGGTATCGACACGCTGCTTGTTGAGAAGAATGCCGTCTGCGGGGGGCTGGTGAACTCATTCATCCGGGAGGGATTCCTCTTCGACGGCGGGGTGCGGGCAATCGAGAATGCCGGCATGATCCTGCCGATGATGCAGGAGCTCGATATTGATATCCATCTCTATCCGAGCAAGATATCAGTCGGGGTTGAGCATGAGGTGGTCAATGTAGAGACGGCAGATAGTGTCAACGACTATGAAGAGATGCTGAAGCGGCTCTATCCCGGGCATCAGGAGGATGTTACCAGGGTTATCGGGGTCATCAGGAAGTTCGATGAGTACATGAAGGTGCTCTTCGGCAACGAAAGTCCCTTCTTCAAGGATGTGAAACGGGACCGACGCTACTACCTGACCACCTTCTTCCCCTGGCTGTGGAAGTTCCTGGCAACCGGGAAGGCAATCATGAAGATGCGGATGCCGGTGGAGGACTACCTGAAAAAGATCATCCATGACCAGGGTCTGATTGATATCATATCACAGCACTTCTTCAAGAAGACCCCCGCCTTCTTTGCCATGAGCTACTTCTCACTCTACACCGACTACTACTATCCCGAAGGGGGCGTGGGGCAATTGACGGCAAAGCTTGAGCAGAAGCTTGGCGACCTGGGCGGCAGGGTGCTCACAGAGACCGATATCACTGCAGTCGACTCTGCCTGTTCGCGGATCACCGATCAGCACGGCAACACCTATGGCTATGACAGGCTCATCTGGACAGCCGACCTGAAGCAGCTCTACAGGATCCTTGCAGCCGAAGGATCCCCAGCAAAGGTCATTGCAGCAGTGGAGCGGGAGAAGGAGCTGATCCTCTCGAGTAAAGGGGCCGAGTCTGTGTACACCCTGTTCATGGGGGTGGATCAGCCGCCGGAGGTGTATGCGCGGAAAGCCTACGGGCACTTTTTCTATACCCCTTCGAGAGAGGGCCTCGGCACGCTTCAGCGCGAGGATCTCCAGGCCCTCTATGAAAGCTGGGATAGCCGTTCCAGAGAGGATATCCTTGCATGGCTCGATAATTTCTGCCGGCTGAACACCTACGAGATCTCACTGCCGGTACTGCATGATCCGGGAGCTGCCCCCGAGGGGAAGACCGGTATTATCGCCAGCTTCCTGCTGGACCACGAGCTGGTCAGGCGCATCAGGGATGACGGTTGGTATGAGGAGTTTGCCGCATACATCGATGGCCGCATGCTGGAGGTTCTTGACAACTCCATCTACCCCGGTCTGAAGGAGCATCTGCTCTTCAGCTTTTCTGCAGGCCCCCTGGCCATAGAGGAACGGGTAAGAAGTTCGGAAGGAGCCATTGTGGGATGGTCCTTCGAGCAGCCGATCCCGATCAACGCCAGCATGCTCAATATGAAGAACTCCGTACGTACGGCAATGCCCGGCATCTTCAAGGCCGGTCAGTGGGCAGCAAGTCCAGCCGGGATTCCCACCTGCATTCTGACAGCGAAGCTGGCTGCCGATACGGTCTTCAAGGAGTTGTCATGACCACTGCAGCCCATTCCCAGGCATACTATGCCTCTTCGAATCACCTGCAACAGCTCCTCTGAATATTGGAAGGCATGCAAAAGAGGAGTTATTTAGCGCGCTACTGTCTTATGGTTCCATCTTCATCCCAGAGATCATGCCAGCTCTGCTGCTCCTTCCAGAGAAACACCTGCCCCTTGATGAGCCGGCACTCTTTATCAATACCGGCAATCATCCGCATCTCCTCCCCGGAGAGCGGATCCTCAACCACCGCACGCAGATTGCCCATGATATTACGTGGATTGGTTGAAAACGGGATTGCTGCCTGTCCGTTCTGGGCAGCCCACTTGATGCAGACTGCTGCAGGGTGAATATGGTGCCTTTCGGCTATACTCACGATAACCGGATCCTCGATATCGACGGTATCTTCACCGGTACGGTCCCTCTCAGGTCTTCCAGGCGAGCCGATGGGGCTGAAGCCGATGGGGATGATTGCGTTTTCGGTAACGAACCTGAACAGTTCCGGCTGCTGGAAGTGCGGATGGAGCTCCATTTCGTTGCAGGCGGGGGGGATCTTCGCATCCCTGAGTACCAGCTTCAGCTTCGGTATCGTCATGTTTGAGGTACCGATATGCTTCACCCAACCGAGCTTCTGGAGATGCTCCATCGCTCCCCAGGTCTTCATGAAGCTCTCATGGATATAGGGCTTAGCATTGGGGCTGCGGGAGGTAACGTCACAGTGAGGGGGATGGTAGTTGGGAAAGGGCCAGTGCACGAGATAGAGGTCCAGATACTCCAGTCCGAGATCAGTCAGTGACTGGCGGCAGGCTGCCTCCACCTCAGCGGGATCATGTCGGTCGTTCCACAGCTTGGAGGTAATCCAGAGTTCCTCCCGTGCGACAAGACCGCTTGCAAGGATCTCCCCCAGAACTGTTCCGATCTCTTTCTCGTTACCATACACAGCGGCACAGTCGATATGTCTGTACCCCATGGAGATGGCGTGACGTACTGCTCCAGCTATCGTGCCGGCATTCACATGGTCGCTTCCGAAGGTACCCAGTCCAATAACCGGAAGCCTGGCTCCGTCAGGGAGGATCCTGCAGGGAACAGCTACCGGATCTATTGCCTCCGGATGGAACGCAAAGGGTTCGCTTGTATCAGTTGCCATACTACCTGATCTCCTCATCAAACACTACTGCCACCTTTCCGCACTTCCCGCTCTCCATCAGTGTGTAGGCCTTTGCCGCCTTCTCAAGGGGAAACCGGTGGGTGACCAGCTCTTCGGGGTGAATTCCCCAGCGAACTATACGTTCCACCAGCTCTTCCATGCGCCAGATACTGGTAACCCAGCTACCATAGATAGTTTTCTGGTCATGGATGATGTCGGGACTCGGCTGGAACGAGGAGGTGCCGCCTTCTCCTATAAAGCAGATCCTCCCCCACTTCCGGGCAGCCTGGATGCAGGTGAGCCGTGCCCTTTCGTTGGCAGAGCAGTCAACTGTTCGTTCGCAGCCCATGCCGCCGGTAAGCGCACGCACCTCGGCAACGTTATCGGGTCCAGCAATGAGGACGTGGTCTGCCAGGCCGAGCTCTTTGGCAAGTTCCACCCGTTCCGGGATCACATCGATGCCGATGGTCATGGAGGCGCCCATGGCCCTGGAGAGCATCAGGGCCGCCAGCCCGACCGGTCCCAATCCGGTAACGAGGACCCTGTCGTTCCCGCTTACCCCGATCTTCTCAAGCCCCTCGTAGACGGTACCGAACCCGCAGGCGATCTGGGCTCCGTCGGTATAGGTCAGGGAGTCGGGAAGCGCCACGAGATCCTTCTCCTCTGCAAGGATGTACTCTGCCATGCCGCCGTCACGCTGCCATCCGTAGGCCCGGCGGTAGGTCTCACTGGAACAGCTGATCATGTATCCCCTGCGGCAGTCGTTGCAGACACCGCAGCCGGAAATGTGGTAGATCACCACCCGGTCCCCGGCCTTGAAACGCCTGGTCCCAGGCCCGCATCTGACAATCTGACCGGCCGGCTCATGCCCGGCAATCACTCCCTGGTATCCTTCCGGCCCCTTTCCCAGGTGCTCCCGGTAGATGGCCCTGATATCGCTGCCGCATATTGTGGATGATTTGGTCTTAACCAGGACCTCACCATGTCCCGGTTCCGGGACAGGATACTCTTTCAGTTCCACGGTACTGTTCCCGGGAAGCACAGCTCCCAGCATACTCTCTCTCACCATCATGTTCTCCTCCTGCTTATCCAGAAGCTGTCCTCCCTTCCTAATCCCGGAAAAGCACAGCTGCCGATAGCATTATCACGGTACTGCCCCCGGCGGTGT
>CAZSBC010000154.1:0-7544 GCA_964605195.1 uncultured Spirochaetales bacterium
ATTGGGTGGTCTGGGCTGCAGGAAAAGGCGTGAAAAACAGATGACGAACAGAGCGTGAGACCGGTTTGACACACTATGCACCCCAACGAGAATCAATCCCGTACCCTATCTATCCAGATGTGATACCATGCACTGCTGAATATTGATTATCTGCCAGAATCCCTGCATCTCAAGCGTGATTTCCACTGCCGGGCCCCGCAGCCCTGCTGCAGGGGCAGCAGGAAGCTTTCTTGATGCGGGATATTCCGGGCAAGCGGTATAGAAAGCCAAATCTTTCCAGTACATGGGGACCTGCAGGGTCACCGATAGTGGATGGGACACGGGTACCTTACCGCTGTTCCAGAGATCGTCATCCTGTTCTGTCAGGTTAATCAGGCTTATGACCATCCTTTCCTCACTCTTTCGGAGTGTTACCCACAGGGAGCCGGCAGCACCCTCCCAAGAAACCGGAAAGTGCTCGGCAGTAATCCGGAACTCCCCGTTCTCCCCAAGTAGATGGCTCTCCGTGATATCCACAAGGTCCGGACAATAGAATAGGTCGCGATAGCGGACCTGGAAGTCATAGTACATCCTCAGGCTTTCCTGCTCTTCCGGGGAGAGATTGGTGTAATCGGAGTAATAGGGCTGGGTCAGGATGGCCGTCTCCTCCCCGAGTAGCAGCGAGGTCGCACCGAAGGTGCTCACAGTTGCCGTCAGCAGCTGAGCGGCTGCCAGCGGCTCCCTGCCGGCAGGAATGGTGTGCTCATCACGCTGCCTGAACGGCAGGAGGTAGGCGGCAAGCACAACCGGCTTTCCATACTGAGCTGCTGCCCTGACCAGGTTCCTCAGATGGCGATAGCGGGTATGGGGATCCCATACCTCGATATAGCAGGCTGCCTGCTCTGCCAGGGCAGTAGCCTCCGCCGGCCACCCCCCGACGTTATTGAAGATGTTATTCGTTGTCCCACAATCAGCAGCCCACCTGTTAATGAAATCCACGAATGGGCCTTCAAGCGAATGGGCAGATACATCACCATAGCCCCACACAACCTTGGGATATCCGTAGGTATCCATATGGATACCGTCAAACCCCACCTCGTTCACCGCATACCGATACTGTGCAAGAATCCTCTGCCTCCACAGGTCATTCTGGAGATTCATGATGAAGAACTTGCCGATCAGATCGAACAGCCTGCCATGTGCATCAAATAGGGCCTCTTCAGCATGCTCAAGGGCATACTCCTCTCCGGCTGCATAGACAGCCCCGTAGGCAAGGCATTTTATGCCGCACCCCTGCAGGAGCCTAACCAGCTCCTGTACCCGGGAGAGATCTATCTCCTTCCCCATGGTATCGCGATACACAGATTCAACATGGCCGGGACTGAACTGGTGGGGGCGGAAGGCCCAGTCGTAGAACTGGGTATGCGTAATATGGTTCCGCAGCAGGTTTTTCCTAACCATATGGTCTCTTTTTCCCCTCTTCCCGGGAGCAAAATCGCTGAGAAACCCGTAGCGAACCGGGCCCTCCCCGATGTCGATGGCCGTTGTTGCGGTGAAGCTGCCGTCACTGAGCTCTATCCCTACTCCGGTTGTCTGCAGCTTAAGGGTATTCATGGAGAACGGAAGCTCACAGCTGCTGCTGTTCGGGGGAATACTGAGTTGCTCATGACCGATCTTCTGCTCAAGGGAGAAGATGGAAAGGCTTAGTTCCTCTGGAAGGAAGCTGCCCTCCCCTGCCTCTATAATGAGCGTAAACTGTTGTTCGGCTGAGTACAGCCGTGAGCGGTCAGGATAGATACTGAATGGAAATATCTCTCTGTTCATGTTACCCCTTTATCGCACCGGTGGTGATACCGCTGACAAAGTACCGCTGGAAAAGCAGGAACAGGAGCACTGCCGGAAATAACCCGATCAGTGCGGCGGCAGCCATCGAGGGCCAGTCAGCTCCATACTGCTGGAAAAAGAGGGAGACTGCAAGGGGAATATTGCGGTGGGCACGGTCCTGGAGGAAGAAAACGGCCTGGGCATAGTTATTCCACATACCAAGCCCCTGCAGAATGACCACCGATGCAGTTACCGGTCCCATGAGGGGAAAGGTAATCCTCCAAAAGGCCTCGAAACGGGAGCAGCCGTCTATGACGGCTGACTCCTCAAGCGAGGTCGGAATGGCCCTGATGAATGCGGCATAGAGGAAAACGGAGAACGGCAGGGCATTTGCCGCCATGACGCATATCATGGACCAGTAGGTGTTTATACCGCGCAGCCTGATCAGCAGGGTGTAGAGCGGTACCGTGTTGATAATCCCCGGGATCATCATCGAGAGCAGGAGCACGGCAAAGATGGCCCTGTTCATCCTGCTGCGCACGCGCGCTATGGAAAAGCCTGCCATGGCAGCAAGGATCACCAGCAGTACCACGCCACCGACGGTCATGATGACGTTGTTGATGATAGCACGGCCGAGGTCTGATTTCTTCCAGGAGCGCAGGAAGTTCTCCAGATGGAACTCAGGAATCAGGGTTACACTCTGCAGCCCGCCCTCAGGTCCCTTGAGGGCCAGGAGGATGAGCAGGTAGAAGGGGACTGCGGCTGCTAAGGAAACGAGGAGTACCAGGGGGATCATAGCGCCGGGCAGGCGATCTCTGCTCTTCAGGGTTCCCGACCTGCTCATGACTGTTCCGCCCTGTTGAAGAACTTCAGTGACCCGAGTACGGGAATGAGGATTATGAGAAAGAGGATGATGGCCACTGCCGTGGAGTATCCGGTCTTGTTCCCGTAGCACATGCGCATGATGTAGATGCTCAGGGACTCGGTATCATAGCCGGGACCTCCGTCTGTCAGGGCCAGGATGACATCGAAGACCGAGAGTGATCCGATAATGTTGGTTATGACGTTGATCTTTACGGCGGGGAGCAGCTGGGGCAGCACAATAAGGCGGAAAGTCTGAAAGCTGCTGGCCCCCTCCACGCTGCTTGCCTCGTAGTTCTCCACCGGTATTGCCTGGAGTCCAGCCAGGTAGATAATCATTGTCATACCCGCATACTGCCAGACGTTGACCAGCACGATCACCAGCAGGGCCGTGGATCCGGAAGTCATCCAGTTGCCACCGGTTTCCATTCCCACCCGGGCGAGAAGCAGGGCAAAGAGACCCCTCCTAGGCTGCAGCAGCAGGTACCAGATAGAACCCATGATCATCGGGCTGATGACTGCCGGCATATAGAGCAGGGCTCTCACGCCGTTTCTGCCCCGGAATCTCCTGTTGAGCAGCAGGGCCAGTACCAGCCCCATGATATTGAGCAGCGGGGCACTGCCGAGGGCAAAGAGGACGGTGTTGCGTACATCGAGGAGGGCCCGCTCATCGGTAAAGAAGGCGATGAAGTTGGCAAAGCCGACAAACTCGGGCTTCGAGAAGCCGTCCCACTCGGTGAAGCTCAATCCCACTCCCCGCAGCAGGGGAAAGAGAAAGAAGATGGAAAAGAGGAGGAAGGCAGGTATTGCCATATATTTGTGCCAGCTCGTTGTCTCTAACTTCATGCCCTCACCTGATCAGACGTAGAATAGTAACCTGGTCCTGCCGAAACGGCAGGACCGGTTCATCCTTAGTATGCTTCGTTCCAGATCTCCTGGTAGTTGGCGGCAAACTCGGCTGCCGAGTCATAGTCCCCGTTGAGCAGTTTCTGCACCAGGCGCCCGGTATCATCGACCGAGAGGCCAGAAGGAGCTTCTGTCGAGAAGTTGATATTCACATAGCTCTCTGCAAGCCGTTTCGCATCCGCACTGATCGGCGACCAGTCGGCCGTCACATCAATAAAGGCTGAGGGCATGGAGCGTACTTCGCAGTACTCTTTTTGCACCTCGGGTGAGAAAAGAAAGTCGAGAAAGGTCATCACCGCATCCATGTCGGCATCAGCCGAGACGGCATAGGCAGAGTCCTCAGCACAGAGCACCATGGGCGCGAATCCGTCCATGATCGGCGGGAAGGGGCCGAAGCCGATGTTGTCGCTCATGGCGGGATTCAGCTTGATAATGTCTCCGACCACCCACATGCCCTGGTTGATCATCACGGCCTCTCCGGAGGCAAAGGCCTCCTTCTGGTTGTCATAGCTTGCCGTTACCGCATCGCTGTTGATCAGGCCCTTGGATTCAAGCTCCATGATTGCCCTGGCAAAGCTCTCCATGATTCCTCCGGGAGCATCCCAGTCAACGTCGTTGTCAAGGAAAGCCTGTCGTGATGCGGGAATTCCGAGATCCTGTTTCACGATACCATGGGCCCAGAACTCGATGAAATGGCCGAGGGTCCAGGAGTCCTTACCGCCGAAAAACAGCGGGGTCTTCTCAGGGTAAGCGGCCTTGATCTTCTCGAGGTTGGCCACAAACTCATCCCAGGTGGCTGCATCGGACAATCCGAGTTCGGTAAAAACTTCCTTGTTGTAGAAGAGTCCGCCCATCGTCACATTGGTCGCAACCTTGTACTGCTTTCCACTCTTGAGGTCGGTACAGAGGTCTTTTACCGACGGGAGGATCCGATCCCAGAAAGGTGCATCGGAGAGGTCGGCATAGATGCCCTGGTCGATGAAGTCCTGGGTCACCACGGTAGTCAGGTCCGGTACTTCACCGGAAGCTAGCTTCACCTTGATCACGTTTGAGGCATCCTTCTGGAACTCATGTTCCACCCTGATGTCAGGGTGGATGGCTTCGAACTCAGCGATCTTCTCATCCTCCCAGTCAACGGTCTCCACTCTCCCGGAGAAGTAGCTGATCACTGCAGTCTCTTCAGCAGCTCCCTGTGCTGAGAGCGGCAGTGCCGCGACCAGCAGCAGTACCACTGCTGCCAGGGTGATCTGTTTCACACTCAATTTGTTACGCATCATTAAAACTCCTTTACTGTTTGTACCTCTGTATCCCCAGAGGTGTTGTTTCGACGAGAAGTTTTCTGATGTCTCACCCATCTATCATACAACAGATTCGTGATTTTTTCAGAAAACCGTCAGAGAGTACCCATCATGTATCGGCACTCTCCCTCTCCTCCTGCCAACTCATGGTCGAGTATCAGGAACATCGCATGAGACCAGAGCAGCGGGGTGGCTACTTTGCCCCATCTGGTCACCCACGGTTCGATCATGGACGGGTCATTCACCTGGTCGAGAACCTGTTCCGGCAGGTGCCCGTCATCCCCTGCCTGCTGAATAATCCATGCCAGCAACTCTTCTGCCCGTCTCCTGTTGCCCGTCTTCAGGTAGTACCAGCCAAGGAAGGCTGAGAGGATTATCCACCGCCCCCCCCCGTAGTAGGTGTCCTGCAGGTAGCGTTTCACGCCGTCCTCCACGGTGATTTCAGCTTCAATCCGTTTGACGGTGCGCACCATTAGGGGATCGCTGCCGTCAAGCACCCCAAAGGGTACTGCAAGCCATAGGAGGCTGGCATCTATGGTCTCTGACCCGATGAACTTGGGGATGTACCCGAGCTTCTCCCCGGCTTCCCTGATGAATGCGGTTATTACGGCAGTCAGGGCATGGGCCCGTTCTGCGAGGGCGGGTACGAGCCGGGCAACCTTCCCGGCTCCCCCGGCCAGACAGGCTAGGGTCGCCGGATGGATGTGTTCGGGGAACTCCTCCCAGCAGTCACTGTTGGGAAGCTTCCAGACTAGTTCCAGGTAACGCAGGGCTGTGGCCATAGAGGTATGCCAGAGGGGAGGCAATTCTTCACAGGTGCGGGTACAATACTCCCCCACCAGCCAGAGCCAGGAGCCGTAGCCGTCTATCTGGAAATTGGGCCAGTCGCTCCTGTCCTCTTCTCCCTCCAACGTATAGCGGGCACTGAGGAACCATTCGTTATGAGGGTTTCTGCCAGAGGCGAGCAGGGCTGGAAGCTGGTCAACTTTCCACCTGTACCGCTCGATAATCTCTGCCACCCAGGTGATAAAGGCATGGGCTGATTGTTCTTCCCCATGTATCAGCATGGCAAAGGCGATGTATGAGCCGTCCCTCAGCCAGGAGTAGCCGTACTGGCTGAAGTTGGGAGAGGCGGCATAGGCCCCTGACGGATGCTGGTTCTCAAGGATTACCGTTGTGCTGAATGTCCGCAGGTTTTCTCGTGCGCTGTTCATGTTCACTCCATACGTAAGTTAAGCGCTTACCGTAAACGCTTACGTTTCATGGCAAAAAAAGCCTTTATACCAGGCTCCTCACCGAATCCCGTTCGACCATGTAGTGGTCGAAGATAATCTGTTCTCCCTCTCCTCCGCCAGCGGCTTTACCGGAAAAAATGAGGTCCATGGCCTTCTCCCCCATTTCCTCGATCGGCTGGTGCAGGCTGGTCAGGGCCGGGTAGCACATGACTGCATCAAGGGAGTCATCATAGCCGACAATCGAAAGCTCCTCGGGGAGCAGGCGTTTCTGCCGGTGCAGATAGGTCACGGCACCCGATGCCATCTCATCACTGGTGGCAAAGACGGCTGTCAGGTCCACTCCCCGGGCATCAAGTACTGCCATGGCCGCTATACCGCTTTCGAAATGAAAGTCCCCATAGGTTATCCACTGGGAATTCCCTGCTATGCCGTGATCTGCAAGGGCCTTCTGGTACCCCTCGATTCTCGGCAGCCCTGCGATCCGGTCATCGGGAGACCCTGATATTAACCCGATCCTTCTATGCCCCTTGTCAATAAGGTACTTGGTGGCGGTATAGGCGGCAGCATTCCCGTCTATGCTCACAGAGGGAAAGTCAAAGGAGGGCGAAGAGGTCGCCACGAGGACTACCGGTATCCCGAGTGATGCGAGGAACTCCCCATACTCCTGCTTCAGCCATTCACTGATGAAGAGGATGCCCTCCACGCGTTTCTCACTCAGGGTGCGCAGATAGGCCATGGTCCGCTCACCGTTCATGTCTGTGTTGCAGATGATGACGCTGTAGCCTTTTGCATGGGCTCTCCGTTCAATTCCCCGCAGAAGCATCGATGAGAATCTTCCGGTCACGCAGGGCAGCAGCACCCCGATGGTATTTGAGATGTTTGAGACTAATCCCCGTGCCATGGCATTGGGTTTGTAGCCAAGCTCCTCGATGGCCTGCTCCACCCGCTCCTTTGTTTTTTCGGAGTACCCTGGCAGGTTATTTATGATTCGGGATACCGTTGCAATTGAGACCCCAGCCTGCTTAGCTACATCAGAAATGTTGACTGCCACCACAACCTCCTACGTAAGCGCTTACGTAATAGTACCACATCAGCCTGGAATGTCAAGAGCTTTCCCTGGATATTTTTTCTGGCCTTCATCTCTGGCAACTTTGGTGAATAATCCTCTCTTTGTAGATACTTCCGTACCGTCTTTTCATCTATGGATAATTCTCGTGCTATCTTTGCTATTGAGCATCCATCTTTTCGCTTGTCTCTGATACAATTTACTTGGGACATGTTGAGCACCTTCTCCTACTCCTTTTCTGATTTTTGTTGTTTCAAAAAAGGATATTACGTCGGGGACAGTGTCTCAACTGTCCCTTGATGTTTTCCGGGATTTTCCCGCGTTAACATCAGGGATTTTTACTCGACGTTTTCAGGTACTTTTAGTGTACATTAC
>CAZSBC010000155.1:0-7533 GCA_964605195.1 uncultured Spirochaetales bacterium
AGTCTGTTTAAGCTGGAAGACTATTGTCTTGCTGTAATATCACATAGTTATATGTTGTGGTACGGTGTAATAAGAAGGAATCGTTTATTGATGATACTACTGATAACAATGTTTGATCCATATAATCAACATATGAAAGCATGACAGGCTAATGCTTGGAATACAGAAAAAGGCCGCAGCATATGTCTGCGGCCGGTAGCTAAATAGGTGAAAAAGTATGAAGAGAGAATACCTGCATGGATACTCCTGCAGTATATATGTAATCGGTACTTAGTACCGCAATATTTGAATATCACCTGATACCGTATTACCGACAATACGGTATGTTCCGCTTCCGATGGTTCCCTCCAGGGATGTGCGTTTTGCCGACGTTGTGAGGATGGGAAAATCACTCTGCAGGTCACCTGATACGGTAGTGAAGGTGACTGCGGCTGATATGGGTTCCGAAAATTTAAGCTTCACATCACCACTGGTGTTTTTCAGCGTTACATCACCAGTAAGCGCATCCAGCCCTATCTCGGCATCTCCCGAAACGGAACGGATATCAAGTTCCCCGGCACTGCCGGTAAAGGTAATGTCACCACTGGTGGTTGAGATGTGGAGATTACCGGTTGTGAAATCAGATACGGAGATCTTTCCAGAGACCGTTGAAAGATCAAGCTCGCTGCACCTCCCCGAGGTAGCGGATACTGCTCCGCTGACTGAGTTTGCGGCCAACTCTTCAAAGAGTGCTTCCCGGGGGATTTCAATCTCACCTGAAACGGTGTTCAGATGCAGCTTCTCCTGAAAGTCTCTGGGAAGGGAAATTTTCAGCAGCATATTTCTGGCATTGGTTGATATACTCTTGGGCCAGATCACACGGATAGTACCGGCAGAACCCTGCCGTTCCCCTTTCAGTTCCGGTTCCACACTCGAAGTACCGGTAAGATGCGCTGTCACAGTGCGGCTGTCTGTTCTCGTAATGACTATATCGGCTGAAACGGTGCTGATATCAAGGGAATCTATACCCGATAGCGGGAATTCAACCAGCTGGTCAATATCTGACCCGGTTGAGTTAATTATCGTGCTGCCTATAGATTTCTTGCCGTTCCAGTCAAAGAGACCGAAAACGCCTAGAACTGCGATTATGATGAAAGCTCCTCCGAGTATGATTCGGTTCATCGTTATATTCCTTCTATTTCTCATGACCTGTTCCTGTATATGCTGGACAAAAATAGTGCCCCGTTTCAACGGGACAGTCAGAAAATAATCACTCATCTTCCTTGTTGAATCTGCTGTCCCAATCCTTTTCCCTGTCCTGTTCGTGCAGAACATCATCTTCCATACCGGCAACTTTCTTCTTCAGTTTCTCAAACTCGTCTTTCAGGTCATGAACTGTTCTTTTCCGATTGTCCCGATACTCTTTCCTGAAATCTTCACTGAAATCCTCTTTTGATCCTTTCTTGAATCCGGAACGGTACAACGGCTCCACGGGCATAAATATTGCTGCCAGTGTATAGACGATTAGTACCGGAACGAATCCGCTGAATACAGCCAGAAGGATCGCGCCCAGCCGGATTGGTCCTACAGGCAGATCAGCCCAATCAGCCAATCCCCTGCATACCCCGAAGATTTCCCCTTTCCTCGATCTGTATAATTTCCCACGTACTGCCATGATCATTCCCTATTCCTCTTATCCTGGTAAATTGTCTCAAGGTTCTCGATACGGGTCGTAAGGGATTTGAGTCCTTGATAAATTTCCTCAATCAGTTCCGCTTCACGATCATTCCTGACTGTCCCCTGCAGCTTAATCCGTCGTCGGGCATCCCTGCGCTTGATCGACTCCAGAATAATCAATGTTATGCATACTACAGGAACCCCGACAGCTATCAGGACTACCATCACCGTATTTGCCATCATCTCTACTTCTTATCCTTTTTTACCGAATTTTTCAGAGCCTGCAGTTCCGCTTCAATATCAGAATTTGATTCCAGTTTCTGAAACTCATCCTCAAGTCCGCTTGGAGAGGAGACACCAGCCATTTCGGCTTCGGCTTCCATTCTTTCGATACGCCCCTCAAGATCGCTGAACCGCTGGAAGGCCTTGGAACCGGCAGCTTCACGGATAGTGTCCCGGGCTTTTTTCTGTTCCTTTGCATGTACACCGCGCTGTATGAGCAGCTTGTGCTTCTGGCGAACAGTCTGCAGCTTCTCTTCTATCTTGATAATATTATCTTTGCATTCGGAAATCAACTTTTCATACTGATCTACGTCGGTTTTTAATACATCAAGATCCCTGGCATACTTCATCTTCTCATTCAGGGCTTCCCTGGCCAGATCGTCTTTCTTCTTCTCAACTGCCAGCTGTGCCCTTGCCATCCAGCGTTCCATGGCACTCTCGACCTCACGGGCTTCCCGCTCGGCCTTGGTCTTTGCCGCCATCTTTGCCGCACATGCCGACTTGAGCTCCACGAGGGTATCCTCCATCTCCTGGATCATCAGCCGGATCATCTTTTCGGGATTTTCCGCCTTGTCAAGAAGTGAATTAATATTGGCGCTCATAATGTCTTTGAACCGTGTAAAAACTCCCATATGTTACCTCCACCCTTTTCCGGGTTGCTGTTATAGTGCTTTGCAAGGAGACAGCCTGTTGCTGTTCAAATGCCTTGCATAGACAGTAAAGCAGGAACTGTGCCAACTTTCCTACAGCGTAAAACATGCACGCAAACAGCACTGCGGTCACATTGGACAGGCTCTTCCGGATCAAATCCCGGAAAATATGGTATATTATACCAGTTAGTGGTACAATAGACCAAAACCGGCAGGCACAGGAGGACTCAATGGAACGACAACATGCCGAGCGAAAAACGGGAGAGACGCTGGGAGATTCGGAAGTGTTCCTCGATTTTCAGCAGAAGGTGAGTCGTGCAGCCGTCATCGACCGTTCCGTTCTGGTGATAGGGGAGCGGGGAAGCGGTAAGGAGATGGCTGCATCGAGGCTGCATTTCCTCTCCGGCCGCTGGCAGGAGCCCTTCGTTACCATAAACTGTGCCGCCCTGCCGCCGAGCCTGATAGAGACAGAGCTGTTCGGGCATGAAGCAGGAGCCTTCACCGGGGCAACAAAGGCAAGGAAGGGTCGTTTCGAGGAGGCGGATGGGGGAACGCTGTTTCTTGATGAGATAGGTCTGATTCCGCTAGAAGTACAGGAGAAGATCCTCAGGGTGGTGGAGTACGGTACATTTGAACGGGTCGGTAGTTCACGGACCTTTGAAGTGGACGTTCGAATCATTGGGGCTACAAATGCAGATCTTCCCACTCTCTGCCGGGAAAACAGATTCAAACAGGACCTGCTGGACAGGTTGTCATTCGAGGTACTGTTCATACCTCCGCTACGGGCCCGTGGCGATGATATTATCCTGCTGGCACAGCACTTTGCCACCCGGATGGCCTATGAACTCGGTCGGGACGGGATCCCGGAACTGAGCGAGGGAGTGACAGACACCCTGATGAGCTATTCCTGGCCCGGTAATGTCAGGGAGTTGAAGAATAGTATCGAACGAGCCGTATACCGCACCCACGATGACCGCATAGAGGAGATTGAGCTAAATCCCTTCAAGAACCCCTTTCCGGCAGTTGTTGAGGATGGGGGTGAAACGACCGGGTTGAGTGCGGTTGAAAAACTCTGTTCGGGCTACACCCTGGAGGCCTTCTCACGGGCACGTGAGGAGCTTGATATTGCCTTCCTTCGCAGGGCCCTGCTCGCCGTTGGGGGCAACCAGAAAAGCGCGGCAGAGACCCTTGGCCTGACTTACGACCAGTTTCGTGGTCTGTACCGCAAATATAAGGATGAGCTGCAGTAGTACGCAGCCTGAACGCGATCCGGTTTGGAGATATGATGGGAATACTCTACATGGTGGCAACACCGATCGGCAATCTGGAGGATATCACCCTGCGGGCGATACGCATCCTGAAGGAGGTTGACGTTGTTGCCTGTGAGGATACAAGACATACAAGAAAGCTGCTCAACCACTTAGCGATCTCTGTGCGGGTCATAGCCTGTCATGCCCAGAACGAGGAGCAGTCAGCCAATGGTATCATACAGCTGCTTGAGTCGGGACAGAGTGTCGCCTATGTCAGTGATGCGGGTACTCCCGGAATAAGTGATCCGGGCAACCGTCTCGTCGCTGCTGTGCGCAGGGCCGGATACCAGGTGGTGCCGATACCGGGAGTTTCTGCACTGACAGCAATTTGCAGTGTGGCCGGATATACCGGTAAGGCGATCCTCTTTGACGGGTTTCTCAGCCCCAAGGCAGGCAAGCGGCGTAAACGGGTTGCAGCGTTACTGGAGCGCAATGAAGCCTTCGTCCTCTATGAATCACCCTTCAGGATTGTGAAGCTGCTTGGTGACATCGCTGAGCTAGACCCGGAGCGGGGGATAGTGGTCGGCAGGGAGTTGACCAAGCTCCATGAGGAGATCACTGCGGGAACCAGTGCCGATGTACATGAAGACTACTCGCAACGTAGCAGTATCAAGGGAGAGATCGTGGTACTGATTTCTCCTGCAGAGACCCGAAGGAAAGGGTCGGAAGACAATACAAGATAGGAGCAGTATGATAACCATCCGGAAATTGCGCTCACTCAAGCCCGCAACTGCACAACGCAAGTGCGCCTATGTTTTTCACCAGATGGCACTGGATCTGCAGACGGGAAGAGCGATTGACCGAGTCTATATGCAGCAGGTACTGGATCTGGCCTCCCGGTTGGACAGTAACGGGGACAGGGCATACTATCGGGAGAAGGGGCAGCAGCTCCGGACAGCAGATACTCTGATATTGACAATAGCGCTTGAAGATCTCTATTATCATGTTCTCGGAGTTCTCGGCACAACCGTAGCCGACTGGGATATACAGGACAGGGGCACAGGAAAGTTTGCAGCAGGAGCACGGACGATTCTGCCGATCCGTCCCTATCTTGACAGAATACGCTCGCCGTTCAATGTTGGAGCAATCTTCCGTACAGCGGAAGCGTTCTGCTGTGATCGGGTACTTGTTGCTCCCGAGACGGCCAGCCCGGACCATAACCGGGCGATCCGGACAGCGAGGGGTTGTTTGGAAGTGTTGCCCTGGCAGTGGATGCACCCGGATGCGCTGGGTGACTACAGCCCGCTTTTCGCCCTCGAGAGCGGTGGAATGCCTGTTGACGAGTTTGATTTTCCTGCAGGGGGTACCGTGATTGTGGGATCGGAAGAGATGGGGGTAAGTCCCGAGTTGCTGGCTACGGCAGACGGCAGTCTCGGGCGGGTAACCATCCCGACGTATGGAGTAAAGGGTTCGCTGAATGTCTCTGTGGCCTTCGGTATCCTGATGCAGTGGTGGGTCTATCGTTTGCATGGAGCTGCCGACCGGCAGGATGCCTGACCTGATACAGGCACTGGTTGCTGCTGGAGATGAGCTGCAGAGCAAGGAGATGAGAATGAAACTGGTGTTATTCGGTGCAGGCAGTGCACAGTTCGGGCTGGGAATGCTCGGAGATATCTTTCACAGTCGGATACTTGCGGGTGCTGAGGTAACCCTTGTCGACATCCGTCCCGATGCGCTCAGGAAGGTCCATGACCTTGCCTCCGAATATGTGGACGGGCAAGAGCTGCCCTTTTCAGTAGCGGCAACAACGGATAGAAGGCGTGCCCTTAGGGGAACTGATTATGTGATTATTTCGATCGAAGTCGGTGACCGGTTTGCCTTGTGGGATGAAGACTGGAAAGTACCCCAGCAGTATGGAATCCGCCAGGTCTACGGTGAGAACGGTGGTCCGGGCGGGCTGTTCCATGCCCTGCGCATAATTCCTGTCATCATGGCCATCTGTGACGACATTATGGAGCTGGCTCCCGATGCCCATGTGTTCTGCTACTCCAATCCCATGACAGCGATTACCACGGCAGTCCATCGTAAGCATCCCGGCATCCGCTTCTATGGCATGTGCCATGAGGTGGCTTCGCTCGAACGGTATCTGCCGGCCATCCTTGATACGCCCTTCGAAAATCTTGCGGTACGGGCAGCCGGACTTAACCATTTCAGCATACTGGTGGAGGCCCGCTATCGTGACAGTGGCCGGGATGCCTATCCTGATATCCTGCTCAGGGCACCGGACTTCTTTGCAGCGGAACCGGGAGCAAGCGAAATCTGGGAGTATGCCCGTAAGAATGGTGTGCTGCCCTATACCGAAGGTGCCCGTGACCGTTCGCTGCAGGAGGTGCTGCAGGCCCATAAACCCTGGCCGGAACGGGGGCTCTTCAAAGTGATTCTGGAGAAGTTCAGGCTATTGCCGATCACTGTGGACAGCCATCTCGGTGAATACATTCCATGGGCCCATGATGCCGTGGATCACCAGAGCATCGTCGATTTCTACGACTTCTACCGGCATCTCCTTGCGAATGTCACCCCTGATATTTCGCAGAGACGGCATGAACGGGCAATTGCAATCATTGAGGGTGTCATAACTGACATCGCATACGAAGAGGATGCGGTAAATATCCCAAATAAGGGATTTATTCCTACCCTGCCGGATGGTATTGCCGTTGAGGTCCCTGCAGCAGTCAATGGCAGCGGAGTACAGGGAGTAGCGTTTCCGGACTATCCGAAAGCCTTTGCCGCGCTGTTACGGAACTATGTTGGGGTGTATGACCTGACTGTAGATGCCGCCCTCCAGGAGAGCAGGGATTTGGCTGTCCAGGCCCTGCTTGTCAATCCTCTTGTCACGGAGTTCAGGAGGATTGATGAACTGGTTGATGTCATGATTGGTAAGCAGCACCAGTGGCTGGGGTATCTGAAATAGTGTTCAGGGGTACATGAAAACGACGGAAACACCACTGCTTCCGTCCTGGGATCCTTCGGTTCGCTGGCGTCAGCGTTTCAGCGCGCGTTCGATTTCCGGCTGGTTGAATCCGATGATGATCCTTCCATTGACATCAAGGACCGGAACGCCCATCTGACCCGATTTCTGTACCATCTCCTGGGCTTTCTGCGTATCAGATGCTACGTTGTATTCCGTGAAGGGGATGTTCTGTTTTCTCAACCAATCCTTGGCCAGGTTGCAATAACCGCAGGATGGTGTTGTGTATACTGTTACAGCCATGGGGGCCTCCTGTAATGTTTAATACATTACCAAAATAGTAATACATATAGAGTTCGTCAACATCTTTCTCCAACAGTATAGACCTGTCGTATGGTGATATCAATTCTGCTGGCGGGAAATCTCATAGAGCTTCTTCAGCTTGTCTTCAATGATCCTGTTTATCGTATGGGGCGGAAACACTCCCTTGATATTGCGTTTTCCGGCCTGGCGGGAGGCAAGTACCTGCATACCCTCATCAATATCCCTGACCGGGTATATATGGAACATACGCTCCTTCACAGCAGAAAGTACCCGCTCCGGAAGAAGCAGGTTCCTGACATTCAGCTCCGGAATGATCACCCCCTGGTGACCGGAGAGGCCTTTCCGTTCGCAGATGGAAAAGAAACCTGTCACCTTTTCATTTATACCGCCGACCGGTTGAACT
>CAZSBC010000156.1:0-7511 GCA_964605195.1 uncultured Spirochaetales bacterium
GGATGCCCTTGGCAAATGGCTTTAGCAAGGAGGAAAAAATCATTTTCGGGTTACACCGCTCCTGGAGGGGGAGAGTGCTAAACGGGACAAGTCCTTGCCATCGGTATCGATATGGATGTATGCTAACCATGAAATGCATGAAGAGATGAAGAAGAAGATAGAGGATTTTCCCACCAATCCCGGTGTATATCTGATGAAGAATTCTGCCGGAACGGTCATCTATATCGGGAAGGCCAGAAACCTGAGAAAGCGGGTTTTCTCTTACTTTACCCGGGGGCTGGACATGAAGACGCAGTTCCTGGTCTCAAGGATTGATTCCATTGAATACATCATAACCGGAAATGATTATGAAGCCCTGATTCTTGAGAACAATCTGATCAAGAAGTGGACTCCCCGGTACAATATCAACCTAAAGGACGGCAAGTCCTATCCGGTCCTACGCATAACCAGGGAAGATTTCCCCAAGGTATTCAAGACACGGAGGGTGATCAGGGACGGTTCTGAGTACTACGGACCCTATGCCGATGTCGGAAAGCTCGATCTCTATCTGGAGCTGATCGAGAAGATAGTCCCGCTGCGCAAGTGCCGCAGCCCGTTGCGCAAACGATATGCTCCCTGCCTATACTTTCATATAGGCCGCTGTCCGGCTCCCTGTACCGGCAATATTACCGTGGAGGAGTACGGGAAGCTGATAGACAAGGTCAGGAAGCTGCTCACCGGTGATACCGGGGAGCTGCGCCACCAGCTGCAGCAGGAGATGGAGAGCGCTTCGGAGGCGCTGCAGTTCGAACTGGCAGCTGAGAAACGGGATGCCATAACAGCCCTGGAGTCGGTACAGACCAGCCAGCAGGTCGAGGATTTCAATCCGGAAAAGCGCGACTATGCAGCCTGTGCCATGCGTCAGCATATCTGCACCATCTCGATCTTCCAGATGCGGGAGGGTAAGCTTATCGGTCGGGAGCTCTTCCGGGCGGAAACCTTCGGAAGTGAAACGGATCTGCTGGCAGATTTCACCCTGCAGTATTACCGGGAGGCAGAAGATGTACCGGATGTGCTCTATGTATCACACGATGTGGATGCAGAACTGCTGCAGGGGTACTTTGACCGGGAGTTCTCAACCCACATGCAGGTTCAGCGGCCAGAAGAGGGGAAGCACTACAGAATTCTCAGGATGGCCCTTCAGAATGCCCTGATGGATGTCGAGAAGCGCTACAGAAGTCAGGAGAATATTCGGGGACTTGAAGTACTGAGGGACAGTCTCGGGCTGAAGGAGCTGCCCCGGAGAATTGAAGGCTTCGATATTGCCCATCTCTCCGGTAAATACCCGGTTGCATCACTGATTGTCTTCACCAACGGCGTTGCGGACAAGAAGCTCTACCGGCGGTTCCATATAAAGACCCTTGAGGGAAGAGTGGATGATTATGAAGCCGTCCGTGAAGCTGTTGCCCGGCGCTATACCCGTATTGTCAACGAGGGCCAGGATGAGCCGGACCTCATCCTGATAGACGGTGGTAAGGGACAGGTGCATGCAGCCAGGGAGATCCTCGACATGCTCGGCCTGCAGAAGATTCCGGTGATCGGACTGGCCAAGGAGTTCGAGGAGATTCATTTTCATGATCGCCCTGATTCCCTGCGGCTTCCGGCCGGTGACGAGGGGTTGCGCATACTGCAGGGAATCAGGGACGAAACGCATCGTTTCGCCACAAGTTTCAACAGGCAGCTGCGCGAACGGGACAGCGGTTTTACCCTTCTGGAATCGATTCCGGGTATAGGGAAGGTGAGAAGCGGAAAGCTTATGCAGGTATTCGGTTCGCTTGATGCGATTGCTGCGGCTTCACCGGAAGAGATCTCACGGCGCTGCGCTATTCCGGAGGCAACGATTCGGCGCCTGAAACGCGAACTGGATCTCTGATCAGATCTCCGTCAGAGCTGAGAAGGAGGCGCAGTAGTTCCGCAGGGAGCTGGCTCTGCGACCGCCTTTGACGATACAGTCATACAGCATCATCTCTATGAGGAGCTGCTGCATGCTGGTACCGTACTCACGTACCATGGTATCACACGCACTGATCCTGATGATTATTGCAGCAAGGTCGGTCTCGGAATAATTGGCTGCCGCGGTACGGTATGTCTGCTGATTCCGTTTTCCGGTTATCGGGGTGGATTTTCCCAGCACGGCGACCCCTTTGAAGGCCTGTTCCTCACTGACACCGCTCTCTCTGAGCTCCCGGAAAGAGCGCAGGCGTCGGAACTGCCAGAGCAGTCCGGGCAGGAGGGCGGCAGGATCGGCTTCCCCGGCATACAGCAGGGTGCGATACACCTCCAGGGTCTGTTCGAGATTACTGTCAGCAATGGCCTTGAAGAGTGAGAAGACATTCTCACGGCGACTGTGGTAGATATAGGTCTCAACCTCTTTGACGGAGATCTCATGGAAATCCCGGGGAGAGGAGGCTGGGGCCGTATGCTCCTTTCCCAGGAAATAGAGGGCCAGCTGACTGCAGGCCGCTTTCAGGTCATAGGTATTGTTCTCCACAAGCTCGAGAATCAGTTCCACCGCTTCATCGGAAATATCGAGTTTGTATTCCCGGAAGAATCTGGTCAGCCATTCACGCTTCCGATCCTCAAACATCTCCCAGAAGATCTTTCGGGCGCTCCTGTCGATACAGTTCTCGATTTTCTTTGAAACCCTGCTCTCTGCCGAGATGATAATCAGGGTGGCGGAACGCGAAGGTTTCTTCAGGTACTCGGTAATCATCTTTACTTGGGCAGCATTGAGCGTCTCAGCCTGGGAAAGAATGACCAGGCTGTGCTCGGCAAAAAGGTTCTGATTGCGCAGCACCTGCAGAATCTCCCCCTGTTCGGTCTCAAAGGGGTAGAAGCGGTAGAGCTCGGGAGGACCGCCGTATTCGGCCGTGCAGGCCTGGCGGATATTCTTGATCTCCTGTGATTTCTGTCCGTTTTCCGGACCGAGCAGCAGATAAGCAGGAAACATCTATGAGTAGTCCCTGATTACCAACTGCAGGGTGCCGACAATACGGATATCCTGCGTATAGATTGGCGGATAGGCTTCATTCTCTGCCTGCAGCCGTACCCGGTTCTGCTCGATGAACAGCCGTTTGAGCGTCACTGCATCATCCTGTATCCAGGCAACAACGATATCACCATTGGAAGCAGTATTGGTTTTACGGATGACTGCATAATCCCCGTCAAAGATACCGGCATTGATCATGCTGTCGCCCTTGACCTTCAGGGCAAAGAAGTCGCCGTTTCCCAGCATATCGGCCGAAATTGAGAGCGAACCATCGTAGTTCTCCTCTGTTAGCAGCGGAACACCGGCAGCGACGTTTCCAAGCAGCGGAATCGACTTGGCCTCATGCACCGGGGTGAATTCATCGGAGATGATCTCAAGGGAGCGAGACCGGTTCAGGTCACTGCGGAGAACGTGTTTTTTTTCGAGGGCTTTCACATGATCGAAAGCGGCTTTGACCGAGATGGAGAAGTGGGAAGCTATCTCCCTGATAGTAGGCGGATAGGCATGATCCTGAATGAAATCGCGGATGAACTCCACGACCTCCCGCTGTCTACTTGTCAATCCCTTCATCTCTGAGAACTCCTCTGTTTTTTCCGAACCAATATATATTGGCTCCCTACTCCTCAAACCTATTTATGAACAATTGTTCAATAGCCTCGGCAGCCTGCATTTCATCGTCCCCTTCGGCAATGACCCTGAGCTGCGTCTTGTAGCTTGCCCCGAGAGTAATGATACCCATGATGGACTTGCCGTTGATCCGCATCGAGTCCTTCTCAATATAAAGACTTGCATTGAAGCTGTTGGCTGTCTTCACAATCAGGGCTGCCGGTCTGGCATGTATCCCCGCTCTGTTTTTCACCGTCACGATCTTTTCTGTCATGTCTAGAATGTATCCTCGTTGTTGTAATAGAGATTTCTGGCAGATTCACTCTCCAGCCATTTCAGTACATTCTGGTTGAACTCTTTTGCAGAGTAGTACCCGAGCTTCTTCAGTCGTTCATTCATGGCGGCTGTCTCGATGATAATCGGCACATTTCTTCCCGGCTTTACCGGTATCTCAAGTTTTGGAATGGTTACCCCAAGGATATCGGTAGTGAGATCACCGCCTACCCGGTCATAGTTCTTGTTGGAGTCCCACTCCTCCAGCTGGGCAAAGAGCTGCACCTGCTTCTGGTCCCTGATTGAGCTGACCCCGAATAGGTGCGTGATATTGATTATGCCCAGTCCTCGGATCTCCATGTGGTGGGCGAGAAACTCGTTCTCCCCCCTTCCGATAAGGATGCTGCCGTTGACGCACTTGAGTTTTACCGTGTCGTCGCTTATCAGGCGGTGCCCGCGTTCTATCAACTCCAGAGCTGTCTCGCTCTTGCCGACCCCGCTCTCTCCGGCTATCAGGACTCCGACCCCGAACACCTCAACAAGCACACCGTGCATGGTTGTCTGCGGAGCGAAGATATCATCGAGCGCCTGATAGAGACGCAGCGCAAAATCACCTGACTGCAGGCTGGTCTTGAGAATAGAACACTCAGATTTTTCGGCAATTTCAATGAATTTCTTTCCCGGAGTATTCCCTTCACAGAAGACACAGGTGGGAATGGGGTAGGAGAACATTTTCTCAATGGTTTCGTAGCGATTATCTGCTTCAAGTGTCTTGAGGTAGGCCTGTTCGCCCTTGCCGAATACCTGTATGCTGGTATAGGAGAACTCGTCAAAGAACCCGCTCAGTGTCAGTCCGGGTCGGTTGATCTTGGTGGTTGTGATTACCCGAGACAGACCGGGACGACCGCCGATGCACTTCAGGTCAAGTGCATTTTTTTCCTTCAGATCGAGATCGAGGAGATCAAGAATAGTAAAATCTTTCATAGGCTTCCTTGTCAATGAAGTATAGCATGAGTGTCATGAATGTGTAAATAAATGTTAAGCACTTTGAGCAGTTGCAAAAACGACTGAAGCTGTGCTATGATAGCTTTCTCGGTTCTCAGTAGCTTATCGATTTACTCGGGTATAGCTGTGCTGGACTGGGGTGTAATTTAAAAAAGGGGCGTAACAGCATGAAACCTCGCTTTCTCAAGGAACTCAGTTTCTTACGGGAAGAAGTCGAAAACCTGAAACTGGAGAATGAATCCCTAAAACGTACCGGCAGTGAAAAAGATCAGGTTGCTGCCATACGGGCAGCTTTCAGCCAGACTCCCAGAATTGCCGTGCAGGGCTATAACGCAGAGCGTGAAATAACCTACTGGAACCACTATAGCACCGAACTCTACGGATATACCGAAGAGGAGGCTCTTGGCAGGAAGCTAGAAGAGCTTATCATACCGCTGCAGATGCGTGAACAGGTTGTTGAGCTGATTGACAACTGGATCAGGCACGATATTGCCATTGATCCTGACGAACAATGGCTGCTGCACAGGGACGGTTCGTTCGTACCTGTCTATTCCCAGCATTTCCTGATACGCAGTGAGTTGGAACCCCTGGAGATGTACTGCATAGACATTGACCTTCGTGACCTGAAAAAGGCCGAACAGATGCTGGCCCAGGCAAGGGAGTTTTCGGCTACTGATATGATGACCGGTCTGAAGAACAGACACTACTTCCGGCATAATATTCACGAGTATCTTGATCAGGCGCAGCAAAACGGCAAGCTTGTTGTCTTCTCCGTCTTCGATATCGATAATTTCAAATCCTACAATGCCGTGTATGGACAGCAGAGCGGTGACGGGGTGATCAGGAGTGTCGGGGGAACCATCCAGAGCTGCCTGACCCGACCGAACGACCTGGTCGTACGGATCGGCGGAGAAGAGTTCGTTGCCTGCTACACGGTTGACAGGGATGCCAATTATCTCGGACCGATCCAGAATATTCTCAAAGAACTGGAAGGGAGAGGGCTTGAGCATATCAGGAACGAACCGGAAAAGATCGTTACAGTCTCTGCTGGGGTAGTGGTAGTCGGACCGGGGGAAGTTGTGGATAGTGACAGAATACTCTCCCAGGCCTATGCAGTTTTAGACACGGCAAAAGAAAACGGTCATCACAGTATGATTGAGCAGCCCTATATAGCCTGATCTAGAAGACAGCTGTCAGCTGTCTTGGCACTCCTTTGATTGCTCCTCCCTGATAACGGTGAGTTCATGCGGCATGATGCGCTTGATCGGGCGGAAGTAGGTCCGCGGAGAGTACTCGAAGAGATCCGATACTCTTGTCATATATATACAGGCATACTCTTCAACCTGCTCAGCATAGAGACTCTCCTCGGAGCCGGCCCGCAATATCTCTCCCCAGTAGGGGTTGAAATGACTTTTATAGCGCGCAATCAGGGCTGAAATCTCACTGTTGAGGGAGTCGAGTTCGCGAAACAGACGGTCTATCTTTCTCCCGGTTCTTTGCCGGCCATCGTGACGCTGCAGTTCAAGTATGTTGATCTCCTTCTCCAGCACACCCTTCTTGTCCATCAGACTGTCGATCCTCAGCTGGGTGGTATGGGCATTGCGCAGCCCCTGCATCTCCTCTTCCAGATCACCCAGTACCAGGGCCGTTCGCCATGAACAGCGCTTCTTGATCGAGACGACATCTCCGTAGATGTGATCACCGATATAGAGGATCTCCTTTCCCTGAAATCCGAATCCCTCCTGAATGCCGGTGTAGCAGCCACCCTGGAATATCCCACTGTTGATGGGACCGATCCAGTTGCTCATCAGCCCGGTTTCGGGATCCACCTTGAGAAAGTTGCTGCCCTGTTCGAAAAAGCGGGGTTTCTGCGCCAGCGTGATGATGAGGTCAAACAGATCCAGCCAGGAATCATGCTCCATGAGATGCGGAGTCAGGGCATAGTCAAGCAGTGCCCTTGTGTACTCGTAGTCTGAATTTGTGATGATCATCAGCTTCTTGCCGTACTGCTTCAGCCGTTCCAGCATCGGGGCTGTTTCGGGATCGTCTATGACGTAGTCGGCAAAGTTGCTGCGCAGGATCTCCTTGAGAGAACCGTCTCTGTGAATCTGGTCGATTGCCTGCATGATATCAGCATCAATCCGGTGATAATCTGGCAGTTGCGCTCCGTCATCCTTCATCTGAACCAGCTGAGAGAAGAGGACACCATAGGAGATGGCGAACGAGGTGTCCAGGCTCTGGTAGTCCTTGTCTGAGAGATCGACGGCAACATTGCTGTATAGCTCGTTCTGCCGGGAAAAGGAGATTTCATTGAGCCCGTGATACGAGAGCTTGACCTTGTTGTACCGGTTAAGCTGGAGCAGATTACCGTAGCGCTTGTCGATTACCAGACCTACGATTGCCCGATGGAAGTCGAAATCGAGCACGCGGATATCCTCGGGATATCCCCATCTGATCAGCTGCTCCTTTGCCAGCCTGTGGGTTAGTTCCTCGAACTTGCGGGTATGGTAGGGAACGAGGGTATAATCCATATCAAAGCCAACCAGCTTGATCTTCTTGAGGTTGAGGGTTCTGTTCACAAATATAGCCATTGGTTATC
>CAZSBC010000157.1:0-7463 GCA_964605195.1 uncultured Spirochaetales bacterium
AACCTTCAAATCCTGGGCTTATTGACGCGTTTTTACTTTTATGCGATTGCCCTGCTCGAGAGGGCTGGATTATATTGAACTACTGAATGTAAGTGGAGAAGACCTGTTTATTGCCAAAAATGCCTGGAAGCTTGAAGATTCCAGGAAAAATGATTATGTGTTCTTACCGGAAGGTCTCGTGTTTCAGGACAATGCCCTGTTGGTTGTCTATCCTGATGTCACAAGGCTGCCTTTTTCTGCGGTATCTGGATCCGTTGCTGCACAACCGGGGTTGAAATTCGGTTTAGGAAACAGTGATTCAGTCTATCTGAAATACTATGACATGATTGTGGACTACTTTGTGTGGTCTGACCATGTGACAAGTATGGGTAGATTCCCGGATGGGAGTGAAACGATCGATTATGATCTATATCTTACACCAGGGAAACCGAACAGGGATTAAGTCTGCAGGCATCCTGCAGTTATAAGAAGTCCCTGCCTCTCAATCTTCCTGGTAACCAGCTCCACGGCATCCACGATCTGCTGGTACCCGGTGCAGCGGCAGAGGTTCCCCCGCATGGCGCTCCTGATCTGCCTGCGATCCGGTTTTGGATTGCTCAGCAGCAGCGCATAGGCACTCATCACCATGCCGGGAGTGCAGAAGCCGCACTGCACGGCCCCGCAGTCGAGGAAGGCCTGCTGGATGGGATGCAGTGATCCGTCCGGGTACTCCATGCCCTCAATGGTAATTATTGACTTCCCGAGCATCTTTTCCAGCTTCATGCGGCATGAGCGAACGGCTTTCCCGTCCGCTACAACGGTGCAGCTTCCGCACAGCCCCTTCTCACAGCCATTCTTCGTTCCGGGGAGAAACAGTACCTCCCGCAGGTAATCAAGAAGAGTCAGAGTTCTTTGCTCAGCGGTGACAGTATACTCTCTTGCATTTATGGTGATCTTATTCATTCAGCTCCTCCGGATCGATGGTAATGGGGAGGGATTTGCAACGAATCCCCGTTGCATTGAAAACGGCATTGGCAATCGCCGGGGCCAGCAGTTCAATTGCCGGTTCACCGATTCCCTTCGCCCCGGTAAGTGACTGCGGATCGGGATTTTCCACGATGATACCGGTCATCTCCGGCATATCGGTCATCCGCGGGATTTTATAGGTGTCGAAATTATCAGTTATGACTCTGCCCTCTTCCTGCCTGAAATGCTCCATCAGTGCCATACCGACAGCCTGGGTCATTCCCCCGTACATCTGCCCCAGCACAAGGGCCCGATTAATGGCCTTCCCGATATCGTGTCCGGCAACAATGTTCTGGAGAGTTATCTTCCCGCTCTTCTTGTTCACGATAAGTTCCACCGCCTGGCAGCTGTATACATAGGTGAAGTAGGCGTCCCCCTGCCCGTTGGTATCATCCCAGCTGACCGGCGGTCCCTGGTATGTGCCGAATGCATAGGGAGTGACCTGCTGGAGGAACAGCTCGTGCATGGCCTCCTCCCAGGTCAGGCTGTAGAGATAGTTCAAGCCCCAGATCTTATCGTCATGGAACGTTATCTCCTCAGGTTTGCACCGCAGCCGCTCTGACAGGTGGGTTCTCAGGAGCAGCTTGAATTCTCTGGCTGCAGTCACCACGGAGGAGCCTCCCATGATGGTTCCGCGGGTGGCAACGGTTGTCCCGCTGTCAGGTATGTTGCTTGTTGACGAGCGCCTATACCGTATGCGTGACAGGTTGACACCCAGTTCTTCAGCAAGAATCAGCATCATAACCGATTCCGACCCCTGGCCGTTCTCGTGGATCCCGGTTTCAAGCAGCAGAGAGCCGTCAAACTGCCCGTTTATGATGCAGGAACAGAAATCCATTCCCTCGGCCCCGAGACTGGAACCCCGGTAACTCACTGCCAGGCCGATCCCGTAGAGCTCCTCGGTATCAGATTTCCCGAAGGAGCAGGTCTGGTATTTCTTCCTGAATCCGATTTCATGCACGACACGATTCATCACTTCTTCAAGGCTGACAACGTGGTTATCAAGCTTCTGCCCGGTAACCGTCACGGAGTCCTGCTTTACCATGTTTATTCTGCGCATGCCCAGCGGGTGGATGCCCAGTGTATAGGCTGCCATATCCATGATCTGCTCGACGGCAAAATTGACCTGTGGCGCACCGAATCCTCGCATGGCACCATTGAATATGTTGTTTGTGGCGACACCGTACACATCAGCATGAATATTCTCAATGGCATAGGGGCCAAAGCACTGGGCTGTTGATCTCCAGGTTACCCAGGGGGTGACGGAGAGATAGGGTCCCGAATCAGCGTAGATTTCAGCTTTCACAGCCCGTATCTGCCCTTCACTGGTTATTCCCACCTTGTATTTCATTCTGTAGGGGTGCCGTTTGTAGGTTTCCCTGAAGGACCACTCCCGTCTGTAGGTCAGTTTGACAGGTCGTTTGAGAACTCTTGCCGCAAGGGCAGCCCGTGCACAGACGGCTGCTGCATTGTCATCCTTTCCGCCGAAGCCGCCCCCGACGGCAATGGTGTATACCTCGATATTTGACAGCGGTTCACCTAAGAATGCCGCGGTAAACCTACGGGTGCTGAACGGGTGTTGCATACTTCCATACACTTCGATGACCCCGTCATGCCTCGGTATGCAGAGCGCGGACTCCGGTTCCATGTAGGCCTGCTCAATGGCCTGGGTATTGAACTCCTCTTCAAGGATCAGTTCACAGGCATCGAATTCAGCATCTGGATCACCGTGACGGAGGTTGTGCTCGGCAACGATATTGGAATCACCATAGGATGGAACTACAGGTGCTTCAGGCTTCAGGGCCTCTTCAGTGGACAGTACCGGCGGTAGCGGATCAGCTGTAATTTCTACAAGCCCCGCTATCCTCAGTGCCGCTTTCCGGCTCGTAGCTACAACGAGCGCACATACATCACCCCAGGAGCGGATGGTATCACTGGCAATGATCGGGAAATCAGGTTTGATCTGCCCGAACATGGCAGTCCCGGGGACATCGGTTGCCGTGAAGATCCTGATGCATTCGGGATCGGTCTCAGCTGCATCCGTGCGGACAGTGAGGTTTCTTGCCGAAACATAATCAGCATAAACCGGAACCATGTGCAGCATCCCGGAGACCGAATAATCATCGGCATAGGTAGCTCTTCCGGTCACCTTTGCATGGGCATCATTTCTGAAAGGTTTGTCTTGTTTCATACTGCATCCTATGAAGTTGATCTCATTATTCTACTGCAGGTGTGGGTAAAATACAACAAACAGATTCTTTATTAGCAACAAATTGCAACAAAGTTGTTGAAATATGGGATTACTATGGTATCATTACGCAAGGAGGCTCGTATGGCACATAACTCTCAGGATAGTGCAAGCGAATTGATTTTCAGCCTGCACGACAGACCGCCGCTTGGCGAAACAATTGTTGCTGCACTGCAGCATATGGCAGCAATATTCATCGGCATCATAACGCCCCCGATAGTGATATCGGGAGCCCTTGGTTTTGATACCACCCTGAAAGGCTATCTCATATCTATGGCCCTGCTTGTATCGGGGATTTCAACCTTTATACAATGCCGGAAGATCGGTCCGATCGGTTCTGGACTGCTTTCCATCCAGGGCACCAGTTTCACCTTTCTTGCGACCATCATATCAATCGGGCTCAGCGTACGGGGTTCCGGAGGATCACAGGAGGAGATGGTGGCGGCAATTATCGGGACAACCCTGGTCTGTTCGGTTGTCGAGATGATCTTCAGCCGATTCATTCCGTTCCTCAGGAAAATTATCACGCCGCTTGTCAGCGGAGTTATTGTGCTGCTTATCGGAACGAACCTCATCGCAGTGGGCATCAAGGATGCCGGCGGCGGCACCTGGCTTCTGAACAACAAACCCGAACTCTTTGCCAGCTGGGAGAATCTGATGCTGGCGGGTATCGTACTCGTATCGATCATTATCTTCAACCGCATCCATAACAAGTGGTTCAGGATGGGATCGATCTTTCTTGGAATGCTTGTTGGCTACATAGTTGCCGCAATCCTGGGAAAGGTTGATTTCGCTGCAATGGGAACTCTGAGCATAATAACTCCGCCGATTCCCTTTCGGTACGGCATTACCATTGCCTGGCCCTATGTCATCCCGATGTGCCTGCTCTACCTGATCACCACGGTTGAGACGATGGGTGACCTGACAGCCACCAGCATGATCTCCGGTGAACCGGTAGAGGGCGATCTCTACATGAAGCGTATTTCAGGCGGGGTCCTCGGTGACGGTATAAACTCGGCAATCGCTTCGATCTTCAACAGTTTCCCCAACACCACCTTCAGCCAGAACAACGGGGTCATACAGATGACCGGTGTAGCCAGCAGGTATGTGGGCTTCTTCATTGCCGGTTTTCTGGCACTCTTCGGTCTCTTTCCCATCGTAGGCGGAGTGTTTAGCATAATCCCCAGTTCCGTCATCGGGGGAGCCATGCTGGTCATGGCCGGAACCATTGCAGCCAGTGGAATCAGGATCATATCGAGCAGCACCATCAATCGCCGCGGAGTACTGATCATAGCTATTAGTCTCGGTCTCGGGTACGGAGTGATCTTCACTCCCCAGATCCTGCAGAACTTCTCCCCCTTCCTGCAGGGCATGCTTGGCAGTCCAATCACTACAGGCGGGCTTACAGCAATATTTCTCAATATTGTCCTTCCCCGCCACCTAAGTCAGCAGAGGGTATCCCAGGATCCCCAGAAGGATATGTTCGGGCAGCAGGAGAATTAATAAACGAGCGATCTCAATCTGAAGTTGTTCCTTACAGTATTGTGCCCGGAAGTATCTTCCGGGCATTCAAAGCCCCGCACTCCTGTCCCCTGGCAACAGCAGCGCTTATTGATCCGCCGTTGAAATATACCGATGCCAGGCCAGCCGTGAAGGCGTCTCCGGAACCGATGGTGTTGACCGGGGTTATGCTGTGCACGGGCATGTTCCTGATGTCATGGTCCTCAATAAAGAGGGTGGGGTTGGAACCGGCTGTGATTACCGGTATCGATCCGTACTCGGAATGGATCGCAAGCATCTTCTCCCTGACGAGTGCTATATACTCTGGGTCCAGTTCATGCTCCCCCTGATCGGCATCTGGGAGGAAGGTCTTGAGGAATTCAGAGAAGTTGGGTTTGAAGATATCAGGCCGGTACTTCAGGGAGTTCAGCAGGTCATTCCCCTTGATATCCAGCACAACCATTTTCCCGGCCTCTTTAGCCATTTTAACCATTACTGGCACAATGTCACCGCTGTACCCGGGTGCCACAGTTCCGGCTATGATGACCCCGTCAAAACGGGGCAGCTGTTCACGGTATGCTTGCAGAACCAGCTCTTCGGTACCAGATGATACAGCCGGCGGCTCTTCGACAATCTCGGTAGTGGTTTTGTCCCTTCTGCTTATCAAGGTGGTACAAGTACGTATTTCGCTCCCGGAATCGACCGAAATCAGCGGGATTCCGTCCCTGGTTATCAGCTGCAGGAATTGCTCCCGGCGTATTCCCCCGATATGGGTGAGGTGTTCGGCATCAATGCCGAGCTGGAGCAGGACCCGGGTGGGATTCACGCCCTTGCCTGCCAGGGTGAGGTAGTACTCGGCACTCCGGTTGACCTCATTCTCTACCAGGGTATCAAGGACAACGGTCTTCTGGAAGGTTGGGTTGAGACATACGACAAGCACCTTGGGACCGGCCATTTACTGCTCCACGGAAAAATCGAGAGAAATCATCCTACTGGTCGGAACCAGCTGCCGATAGGTAACCCCTGCCTGGTCCAGCATCATCTTCGAGGCCTTCACAACATCGGTATCTTTGTACTTGTCCGACAGATAGATGATCTCGGCAATACCGGACTGTATGATTGCCTTGGCACACTCGTTGCAGGGAAAGAGTGCCACATAGATACTGCAGCCTGCAAGGTCGCGGGAGATACTGTTGAGGATGGCATTGAGTTCGGCATGGCAGACAAACGGATACTTTGTCTCGAGGAAACTGCCTTCCCGGGCCCAGGGAAGTGCCTCATCATCGCAGCCTTTTGGGAACCCGTTGTAGCCGACCCCGACAATCTTCCTGTCCCTGTTGACGATGCAGGCCCCTACCTGTGTGGAGGGATCCTTGCTTCTGCGGGCAGAGAGCAGGGCAACTCCCATGAAATACTCTTCCCAACCTATGGCATCTTCTCGTTTTTGCATGCACAACTCCCATTGATGGATTAATAGTGAGTACCATGATAGCAGAAAAACGGTAATTTTATAATTACCTGATACGGTTTTCGCTTCCCGGAGTCGGAGTAAGATTTGCGACCCACTGCGGGTCTTTCTCTCCGATGAGCCCGATGCTCTGGTGGTGACCGTCTTCCCAACTATAAGAGTCCATTAAAACCCCATTATAATAAAGGTTAACTGTATCGCTTTTACCGAGACCGAAAGTGGAATCAGGCGATTGATTGTAAATTATGGTAATCGAAGGCATGTTTTCGGCTTCGACAGCATCAGGGATGATAACAGCGTACTCTCCAGAACTTAGTGATATTGTATCAGGAAACAGAAGTTGAGATGTACCCTGCTCATCGCTTATGCTTAATCCGCCTAATGACACATCACTCTCACCGAAGTTGTACAGTTCAATATAATCGTATTCCAGAAAAATTGAGCCTTTCGTTTGGATTTCATTAATTCTCACAGAAGGAGCCCCTTCTGTTAAACTGATTACCCTGTTAGCTTCTCCAGGGGTAAGAGTCAGGTTGTCAAAAAGATTGCTGCTCCCGTCAGGATAATAACCCCAGCTGGTTATTGCATGTCCCCAGCCCAGAATATCGACTATGGTCAGCGTGTTATTATTCTGGTAGCACAGGCGGACTTCGGTACTCTCTGATAAGAGAAACCCGTTTTCAGCAGTTCCCTGGATTATATGTATGGCATCATCATAATTCGAAGTATCCTGATACGGATCAGGTACAATAGTCATGTACTTTCCGGCATAGAGAATTGTTCCCTCGGGAATTATTACATGTTTTGCGCCGGGTAGGGGCCCATTTGACACCGACCATCCTGGGGGAAACTGTATGCCGTATTTTGATGTGTTCAGTATCTCCACAAACCCACTGTTTGCTGCTGGATATATCTCATTGATTTTCAGCATGGATACATTGAATTTCGGCTCATCATTGTCAGCCATGGCGATAGAAGGAGATACAACCATACAGGCAATTATGAGTAGTACGCGAAGTTTCATTGAGTCACCTCCATTTCCTTAATAGAGACATCGTCAATGTAAAGTACAGTACCGGGGGGTAGCAGGCCGAGTCTGAACTGCAGGCGTGCATCAGGGTCGCTTTCACTGGTTAAGGTGAACTGCATCTCAATTTTCTGCCAATCCTCAGAGGGGGTAATATAGATATCGGTGTAGCGTGTGTACGGTGGGATTGGCCTAAATAGATATACCAGAGCCCT
>CAZSBC010000158.1:0-3047 GCA_964605195.1 uncultured Spirochaetales bacterium
GTCATGAGAATACTTTCAGCCCCATGGCTTACGGCAGTCCTCGTAACCGCATCCCCTGCACTGCCCTTCCTGCACTCCAGGACATAGCCGCACATCAGGGAGAGGCCGCTGGAGGTTGTACGGCACAGCAGCGAGCTTTCTGCCTGCCTGCTGTCAGCTGAAAGGGTTGTCGTGCCGGAGAGGGCCAGAAGCAGCGGGTCCCGCACTGCCGAGCTTCTCGGATCCTCACGATCCCGTGCAGGAGTTAGCGGATCTGCAATGGCAGCAATGAGGGTGATCGGGGAGTCCCCGGTCTCCCTTACAATCTGCAGCCGTATTCCACCGACATGCTGGAGAGTGGTGGAGATGAATTCGGTCCATGTTACGCGCAGCCGGTCTCCTGCAGCTGCTTCCCAGTAGATCTCCCGACTGAGGACACCGGCATGCAGATCGAGCCGGATCTCCGAACTCAGCAACTCCCCGCTATCGGTATCCCCGAAGTGCACTGCCGAGAGCCCTGTACCCACCTGGATATCAAGGAACCTGCTATCAGGGAGCGGAACGATAACCTGATTTGCGTCGGGAAACCCGTAGCCCTTTTCACCGTAGTGAATGGGTACGGTCTCATAGAAACCGTTGATGAATATCCCGGGAAACCAGGCCCCGCATCGATCGGCAGGGAATCCACGGAACCCGAGGTATCCGTTCCCGAGAGAAAACAGACTCTCCTTCTCTCCTGTACCGGCCTCATTCAGCATCTCTTCAGTCAGAATCCAGTTGTCAGCCATGCAGTCTCACCTATTTTTATGTGTCAATCTCTTTTCCCAGAACCCGCAGCCATACCAGTTCCCATGGAGCAAGGACAATAGCATCGGGAAAAGCTCTCCCGGTCAGTATGTCGGTCACGCTAACGGATTCAGGATTATTGCTTATCCGCTCGCGCGGATACTCCTGAGCATGATCAGAGAAGTTGGCCAGGACAAGCAAATCATACGCTGTTCCCGTGCGGGCGTATCCGAGAATATGCCGGTGTCCGCCATCGACGATGCGACAGGGAGCCATCCTGAAAGCCGGTTCACCTCTTCTGATACGGAACAGGGTACTGATCCTTGAATAGAGTTCAGCCGCGATCCCATTACCCTCTCTTGCAGCATCGGCGAGTTCCCAGTCGAATGGTACCCTGTTGATCCACCTCGAATCGGAAGATTTGTGCTGATCCTCAAGATGCGCATAGTGGTTGCACAGACCCAGTTCATCGCCGAGGTAGAGCAGCGGGATACCGCCGATGCTGGCTGCTACACCGTAGAGCAGTACAATTCGCCTGACGGCATGCTCCTGCAGCAGCTCATCCTGCCTCGCAACGCCCTCTTCCAGCCCGGCAAGTGAAGCACAGGTACCGGAGATGCGGCCATCCCCGGTTCGCAGGTTCTGCTGGAACATGACACCGCGTGCAAAGCTTCCGGGATGCGTTCCGGAATAGAAGGCGTTGAGAAACGCGCGGTGCGCCCGGGGATTGATGCCCAGGGCTTCGGCATCCCTGTCATCGAAGGTCCAACCTATATCGTCATGGCAGCGTACATAGTTTACCCATGCACACGCTTCGGGGATCTGCATCCGTTTCTCTATGGATCTTCGTAACAGGGCCGGATTCCTGGTAGCAAGGGCCTCCCACGAGAGCGCCATCAGCAGGGGGTTGTAGGAAAGTTCACACTCATCCGGGCTGATGTACTGCAGCACCTCATCGGGGTGCACGATCGCCTCGGATTTGAACTGTACAGATGGAGCAGTAATCTTCATGGCACAGTTCATCGCCCTAATCAGGGTATGTACCAGCGGAAGGCTTTCACACTTTGTACCCGATTCCTTCCAAAGAAAGGCAAGTGCATCAAAACGCAGTACCTCCGCTCCCAGATTGGCTATTTGGATCATCTCCCCTACCATCGCCCTGAAGACATCCGGATTTCCATAGTTCAGGTCCCACTGATAGTCATGAAACGTCGTCCATACCCATGCGCCGAGATCATCACGCCTGGTGAACGAACCACCCCGTACCTCGGGAAAGATGTCCCGCAGGTTCCTGCTGTAGGCTTCCACTTCAGCATACGTATCAAAGATGTGATAGAACCTGCGGAAGTACGGATCCCCTTCCAGAGCCTTCCTGGCCCAGCGGTGATCCTCGGAAGTGTGGTTGAGCACAAAATCCAGTGCCAGATGGATCCCGGCCCGCTGCAGAGCTGCAACCAGTTCACGGAAATCCGTTTCAGTACCAAGATGCTCCTGAAACGCGCGGTAGTCAGCCACTGCATACCCGCCGTCACTCTTCCCGGGAGGAGAGGAGAATATCGGCATAAGGTGGAGGTAGTTGATCCCCAGCTCCTGAAGATAGGGAATGCGCTTTTTCAAACTGCTGAAATCACCGGCAAAGAGATCCACATAGCAGACGGCTCCCACACTC
This sequence comes from uncultured Spirochaetales bacterium, assembly GCA_964605195.1. Taxonomy (GTDB): domain Bacteria; phylum Spirochaetota; class Spirochaetia; order JABMQR01; family JABMQR01; genus CAZSBC01. Next base: position 2,435 of record CAZSBC010000158.1, read on the forward strand.
TCTTCAGATAACAGCCATTCAGGGGAATCCCCGGTCATTTCCCGGTGATATAAAAGCTCGGGTCGTGCGACAATGCCCTGCCACAGGGTGACAAGCAGCTCTTCAATACACTGATGCAGGCAGAACGAATCATGATAGAGGGCAAGCAGGGAGCTGTAGAGCTCAGGGAACAGGCTCTGCAGCCGCTGCCTGAAGAGAGGCCAGCGGGGATGTGCGTGTGCAGATGAAAGCGGTTTGAGGAATCTCTGTTCGAGCATCAGGTCATAATCCATACGGTAGTTCCAATTTTTTTGTCACGCTGGCATAGAAAGGCATATGGAGATCAGGGACTTCAACAGCCCCCGATCTCTATTCAGAGGCATTACCCTTTTACCGAACCCGCCATCATTCCCCGTACGAAATATTTCTGCAGTGAGAAGAATATGATCAGCGGTACGATCATCGTAAGAAAGGCCCCGGATGTGAGCACATGCCAGTCCTGACCCCGAGAACCAACCATCTCAGCCAGCCGGGTCGTGACAATGGCATTGGCGGCCTTGGTCCCAAGGAAAACGAGTGCCACAAGCAGGTCGTTCCATACCCAGAGAAACTGGAATATTGCAAAGGATGCAAT
>CAZSBC010000158.1:3057-7324 GCA_964605195.1 uncultured Spirochaetales bacterium
ATTACCAGCCGGGTAAACGTTGTCCAGGGAGTCGCTCCATCGGCATGAGCCGATTCGATGATCTCCTTGGGAATTGAGGCAATATAGCTGTAGAGCAGATAGGTGGCCAGGGGCAGACCGAACCCGGTATGCGCCAGCCAGATACCCAGGAAGGTTCCGTTCAGCTTGGCCTGCGTATAGAGCTTGAGTATGGGAATAAGTGCCATCTGCAGCGGCACCACCAGCAATCCGACTATGAGAACAAAGAAGAGCTCCCGTCCCGGGAATACCAGCCAGGCAATGGCAAAGGCTGCAAAGGCTGCAATGGTGATGGGTATCACAGTTGCAGGGATCGATACCAGCAAGCTGTTGAAGAAGGCATTTCCCATGTTGTCGGCGAATATGACATCCCGGTAGTTGCTGAATGTCCACTGCCTGCCGCCGTCATACGCTCCCGAAAAGGCTTTCCACCACCCGGTTGTCTGTATCGCCTCAGGTGTTCTGAAGGAACTCACCAAAAGTCCCAGGGTCGGAATAGTCCAGAGAACAACGATCAGGAAGAGTACAATGATCATCACAACCCTTCCGGGTGTGAGGTGCAGTTTTCTTGTAGATTTCAAGCTATTCATATCAGCCCCTCCTCGCTTCACGCATATGGGTGATGTTTCTGATGATGAAGGGAATCACCACAATCAGCAGAAAGACAGCCAGGGCACTGCCTCTCCCGTAGTTCCGGAAGACGAAGGCCTCCTCATACATCTTCGAGGCAACGACGCTTGTACTGAACTGCCCGCTTGTCATGACATAGACGACATCGAAGACTTTCAGGACAAGGAACAGTATCGTGGTCATAACGGTAATTATTGCCCCCTTCACATAGGGAACCGTAATTTTAAAGAAGACCTGGATCGCATTTGCCCCGTCTATGGTAGCTGCCTCATGCAGTGATGCCGGCACCCCCTTTATCGCAGCAGACTGTATCACCATGGCAAACCCCGTCTGGAGCCAGATCATGATGATGATCAGAAAGAAGTTATTCGCAGGACGCTGAATAAGCCATGCCTGCGGCTCCCCCCCCAGCCAGGTAACGACGGCATTCAGCAGACCGATCTGCTCGGATCCTGCCGGCTGGTAGTAGTAGATGAAGCGCCAGATAATACTTGCCCCGACAAAGGATATGGCCATCGGCAGGAAAATCATCGATTTGACCACCTTCTCCCAGGTACTGCTCAGCTTGTCTACAAGGACTGCTATGATCAGTCCCAGGGCTACCGAGAGGGCCGGCACGATCAAAACCCAGAAAAGTGTGTTGCGAAGCACAATGAGCATCTTCGGGTCGGTGAAGATCACGATATAGTTCTTCAGTCCCACGAAGGTATCACCAGACCTGTTGAACAGACTGAGTATGACCGTCCGAACTGTGGGATAGACAAGATAAATGCCGAGAATGATAACTGCAGGTCCGACAAAGACAAACGGCAGTATGGCATCCCGGGCTCTTTCGGGCAATGCCGAAACCAGGTAGTTCATAACCCAGAACAGCAGCCATACTCCCCCGACTCCAACTATCAATGCGATGAGTCCAATTACAGCCTTGGGGGCTTCGGCATCCCGCATAAACAGAAAACTCCATCGAAATGCAACAACTGTCACGACGGGCAGTATGATCAGAAACACCCATCGCAATGCATTTCTCCTACGGTTAAAACTCATCGTAACACCTTTGATACTCATATCTCCCCCTGAAACTTACGTAGAGTATGACGAATGCCCAGATAAAATCCCGGGCATTCGTCAAGTTCAGCAATGGTTATTCGGTTTAATCTTCAGGCCAGCTGTTGTCAATGTCCCGCATAACTCTGTCAAGATCTATGCCGCTGACATAATCGACCATTCCTGTCCAGAAGGACCCTGCACCAACCTGTCCTGGCATCAGGTCCGATCCGTCGAATCTGAAGGTATCGGCATCAAGGATAATCTCGGCATAACCCCTTTCAATTGCAGAGGGATACCAGTCAAGCGGGGTATCGTTGTGCGGAGATACAAACCCACCGGCTTCAAGCCAGGCCTTCGTGGAAAGTCCGGTTGAGAGATACTTCATCACAGCTTTGGTTTCCGGTTTGTCCGTCATGGCACTCAGGCAGTCTCCTGCACCGAGGACCGGTTTGCCGAACTCTGCTTCGTTGATCGGGGGCAGATAGAAGTAGTCAACATCCTTGCCGATTTCAGTTCCATCGGGCATAAATGCCGTGATGAAACTGGCCTGGCGATGCATGAGGGCACGGGGAGGATCCTGTACCAGCGGGGTGGCTGCATCACCGAAGGGAACAGTGAGGATGGAGTTGGTTCCACCGAGTACAAAGTCGGGGTTGAACCATATCTCACTCATGATTCTGGCTGCATTCTTAACCTCAGGTGAACTGAACGGCAGCTCGCCCTTTGTCCAGGCATCATATTTCTCGGGAGCGGCTGTTCTCAGCAGGATATCCTCGATCCAGTCTGTGGCTACCCAACCGGTTGCTCCGGAGCTCTCAATACCGATTGACCAGGGCACATACCCGTCTGCAACCATCTGCTCGGAGAGTGCCAGCAGTTCGTCCCAGCTTTCCGGTATCGCATAGCCCTCTTTTTCAAAAACAGGCTTGGCATACCAGACAAGGCTCTTCAGGCTTGCACGGTACCAGACGCCTGCCACCATGTCATCAACCTTTGAGAGATCCAGCCATGCATCAGAATACTGCTGTTCAAGATAATCCATCCCGAACCAGTCCCGGAGGTCAAGTATGTGACCCTTTCTGGCTATGTCTGCCATCAGTCCCGGCTGGGGGAATGCTGCGATATCGGGGGGATCGCCACCTTCGGTCCTGACATTCACCAGTACCTCAAAATCCCCGGATCCTTCATAGACCACATCAATCCCGGTCTGCTTCTCGAACTCAACCATACTGGCTGTGAACCGTTCAGCATCGACATCAACGAATGCCCCGAAGATATTCACCGTCTTGCCCGACAGATCCTGTCCATCAGTCCAGGGATTGTCAGTGGGATTCGTTGCTGCCACACCGGAATCGGCATCGGCCTCACCCTCTGCTCCGGCTGCAACGAAACCCATTGCGAACAGAGCGACAAAAAGAACCATCAAAAACTTTTTCATATGTTTCCTCCTATGAAATAAACCTGCTCAGGCAGGTATAAAATGCAACAAGGCATCTGCTCAGCACACGTGTGCACTGACAGGTAAAAAAACAGACCCACCGACTCCAGAACCTTCAGACTGACTGCATCAGCACGATTCCCTGACGATCAGAGTTGGTTTGATCACCTCCTGAATCAACGGCACCTGTCTCTCGGTATCCTTTATCAGGGCAACAAGATGACTGCAGGCATCGGCAACCATCTGCTCCCCCGGCTGATGCACGGTAGTCAGATTCGGCCGGAAGTAGCTGCTGAACTCTATGTCATCATAGCCCACCACCCTGATCTGCCCGGGTATGTCATAGTCCAGGTCCTTAAGCCCCTCCATGATCCCAAGTGCCATGATATCGGCCTGTGAGAAGATCCCGTCTATCTCAGGCAGCATACCCTGCCGGTCCATGACTAGCTGGTAGCCATAGTCATACGTGCACTCACCGGTTATCACATACCGCTCGTTCACAGCCAGCCCGTTATCGCTCAAAGCCTTCCGATAGCCGGAGGTCCGCTCGATGAACTGCAGTTCGTTCGAATTCTCCGTCACGCAGAGGATATTGCTGCAACCACTGCTGATCAGACGTTCCGTTGCCAGGTATCCTCCGTACTCATGGTCGGAGAAGATATAGTTCATCCGGTTGTAGGTTGTGTTGACCGGCTTGAAGTGGATGATCAGATAGGGCAACCCGCTCTTCTGAATCACCTCCCAGTCATCTCCCGAGATCTTGTTGGTGAAGATCAGGAGCCCGTCGATCTTCTGCATCTGTATGACCCGCTTGATATTGCTTGAACGGGTATATGAGTTCAGCGGATTTATTATGAGGCTGTCCATGGACTCTTTTTCCAGGGATCGATGGATTTCCCGGAGCAGTCTGTTGAGATAGATGGAAGTGCCCATGGCCTCATAGCGTTCATTGAAGATGACGGCAATAGTCCCGGTTCTGCTTGTTGAGAGGCTTCTTGCACTGGCATTGAATTCGAAATTCATATCCCTTGCAATCTTCTTGATCATGTTCTTGGTCTTCTCGGATATCATGCTGCTGTCATTCAAGCTTCGCGAGACAGTTGAATGGCTGACTCCTGCGATGCGGGCAATATC
>CAZSBC010000159.1:0-7251 GCA_964605195.1 uncultured Spirochaetales bacterium
ACGATGAGACTGGAGATCGACACGATCCTCCATACCCTTTCAGAAGAGTTGAAGCAATTTGAAATCTGAAACAGCAATGATTCTGAAATCCTGGTCCAGAGGTCTGAAACCTCCTCCGTTTACAATTTCGAACGTCCTAGCACCTGTTACAGTCATGAAACCAATGACGGTCTCAAGAGTCAGGATCTATGTTAAGCTTCTGAGACCATCAGGAGAATAGATGGTCCTGCTCTTTTCCATGAGCATCACTATCTCTTCATCAGAATAGATGTGTGGCCATGGTCGCTGGTGACATCTACCGTATGGAAGCAATGGAAGCTGCTCACTAACTGGAAAGAACATAAAAGCAAAATGGCCAAAGGATACAATTGCCTCAAACCGCCTTCCTTTTGTCTTTATCAAGATATCAGGCCCGCCTCTTTCACAATAGGATTTGACAATCAGCCAAGTTAGGGGTTTGTCGTGGTTGTTCTCTCTTGTAAATCTGGCAAAACTTCTCAGAACTGTGCCGGGACGTTCCAATGAGTACCCTATTCCATAGATGTATGCCAAATAATCTTCAACCTGTGCAGTAATCTGGTTATTATCAAGCATGACACACCTCCAGAATAGGCCAGTCAACCGCGATTGAACGTATATACCATCAATGTCAACCTTTGCATAATGGTCGTCGATGTTATGCATTCATGACCGAGAATATCTGCTATTTCCTTTATTCCATTTCCTGCATTATTGATCTTTGATCCCATTGACCTCCTGTATGAATGTGTTTTGTCAAGCAAAAATCCCGGAAATTATCGTCTAGAATTCCCGGTTATTATCTCGGGAATTTCCCGACTTTTATCGAACAACTAGCAGGTTGATCCAACCATACTAGAAATCCCTACAAACCTCTCCTCATCTAACGGTGTCAGGCTCATAATCCAAAGATCACATAAAAAATCTTATTACTTGCCATTATAACACTCTATATTAGATGTAATTATGTAGTTGATACAGATTGGCTGCAGGGAAGGCAAGCCTGGCACTAACAAGTCTTGAACAGTATGTAAATTACAAAAATGACATAACGGTGCAAAGGGAGGTCTTGTGAATAATTTCATTACGTACGCTTCTAATGGCCAATATTGTAATACACATATTGTTGATAGTATCAAATGATGCTATCATGATAAATATGAAACCGCCCTATGATATCACAAATTCTATACTAGACCTGTATGGACAAATAAATAAGGCATTGGGAATTTGCCAAAGTCTGATGTTTATAAAACCTAAGGCCAGATTAAGAAAGCAAAATAGAATTAAATCAATACAATCTACATTAGCCATCGAAGGTAATACTCTCAATATTGAGAACGTAACAGCAATAATTGAAAATCATAAAATTATTGGACCAGCTAAGGATATTAAGGAAGTTGAAAATGCCGTACAAGCTTATGATTCTTTGAATGAATACAGACCGTATAATCAGGAGGACTTTCTTCAAGCTCATAAACTATTGATGAGAGGTTTAATTAATAATCCTGGGAAATATCGAAAATCCCAAGTTGGAATAATGAAGGGGGCTAATGTTACACATATTGCCCCGCCAGCAGATATGGTTCCCGGGTTGATGAATGATTTATTTGACTATCTGAAAAGTAATGATGATTTGGAAATCATAAAAAGTTGTGTTTTTCATTATGAGATGGAATTTATACACCCTTTCGAAGATGGAAACGGTAGGATCGGACGATTTTGGCAAACTAGGATTCTGATGGATGTAAATCCTATATTTGAGTATGTTCCAATTGAAAAATTAATTAAAGAAAATCAGCAGGACTACTATGATGTATTGGCATTATCTGACAGTTCCGGAAAATCCACTGCATTTATTGAATTTATGCTGAATATAATAAACAACACACTGCATGATACTATAACTGAAGCTAAACCGAAGAATCCTGATTATGTAGAAAGATCAGAAATGGCTTTATCAATATTACAGGATTGGTTTGATAGAAAAGATTATATGAATGTCTGTAAAGGTATTTCAACAGCTACGGCGAGTAGAGATTTGAAGCAATTAATAGAGGAGAACAGAGTTGAGGCTGCAGGGACTGGGAGAATGACAAAGTATAGAATACTTAATGGATAACATGGCCTGATTCATACAGTTTCTGAATCGGTGCCGGGATCCTAATCTTAAAGAAAGTGATGATATTGCCAGCAGCGCAGATTCCGCTGACAATATACATGAACCTTCCGGGAGCTTGTCCGAGATGCCTTCTGTGCAGCGAAGGGAATAAAAAACTGCTAAAAAACGAAAGATTCTTCAGTTTCAGGTATTTCATGATCTGGTATACTTCTGGAAAGCCCTACGGAAAGCGGTGAGAATCCGCTGCGGACGCGCCACTGTAATCGGCGACCGGTGCTGTACATGCCACTGGGGAGACAGAAACCTGGGAAGGCGAGCACGCTGGAATGACCCGAAAGCCAGGAGACGAGGGCATTACATCAAACTGAACCTGTACGCGAGTACACCATTACAGGAGTTGATTATGCACACTACCCGTACGTTCTCTCTGCCCAGACGTATCCGCATGTTCGGAATCGTCCTCGCCCTGCTTGCCGTGATGCTGACACCCTTGGCAGCCGCCGGTGCCGAAGAATCATCCACCAGCCCTGATCTGCCCGCTGCAGTTCCCTCTGAGGCTGAGCAGGCACGCTATCCCATGACCTTCACTGATGACCTTGGGGTGGAAGTGGTTCTTGAGCGCCGTCCCGAGTCGGTCCTTTCTCTTTCGCTCTTCAGCGATGAGGTGCTCATGGAAATGCTGCCGGCTGAATCCTTTGCCGCAGTGACCAGCATGACCGTGAATCCTGTCTATTCAAATGTGGCCGAGCAGGCAGCCGGGATGGAGCCTGTTATTGAATTCAACGTGGAACAGATCATCAGTCTCTATCCTGATCTTGTGATCGCTGCAAACTGGAGCGAAGCGGGGAAAGTTGAGCAGCTGCGTCAGGCCGGAATACCCGTTTACCAGATCAACACACCCTCCAATATAGCCGAGATCAAAGCTGCTGTTGTGCAGCTCGGCGAGCTGGTGGGGCGAACGACAGAAGCTGAGGAGCTCAATGCCCGGATGGATCAGGATCTGCATGATCTTGCTGCCCGTGTAGGTGCTCTGAAAGACGATGAGAGGTTGTCAGCCATAGATTACAACAGCTGGGGATCTGCCAATGGCGGGAATACCACCTGGGACCTGGTTCTGGAACTAGCCGGGATTGAAAATGCAGTCGGTGATATGGAGGTCGGAGATTTCGGGCAAGTTCAGCTCTCCAAGGAGGTGCTGATAGAGGTTGATCCCGATATTCTCTTCCTGCCCAGCTATATCTGGGGTGAGGACGGAGCAGCTGACGCGTTCTACCGCCAAACGGTAGAAGATCCTGCACTGGCCGGTGTACAGGCAATAGAAGATGATCGGGTCTACATTTTTCCAGAACGGCTGAAGGGAAGCTACAGCCAGTATCTTGTTCAGGCAGCCTGGGCTGCATCTGAAATGGCTTATCCCGATCTCTTTGCTGAATAGGCCGCAGAGATCAAGGCAGGCGATCTTCATGCAGAATCCCCGGCGTACACAGCGCACCCAGCAGACTGGGCACACAGGTACCAGCTCACAGAACAGCAGAGCCGGACTTGACCGGCGTCAGGTTCGTGTCCGCCTTGTGATGCTCCTTGCCGCTCTGGTCGTGAGCTTCACAGCAGCGGTGGTGCTGGGTGCTGTTCGCCTGCCGCTTGGCCCGTTTTTTCAGGTCCTGCTGCGACCAGGGGCAGACATCTCCCAGCTGGATCCTGATCTGCGGAAAATCTATTCCATCATCTGGCACATCCGCATCCCCCGCGCTCTGTCGGCCCTTGCAGCAGGAGGGGCGCTTGCTCTCAGCGGGGCGGTCATTCAGGGACTGTTCCGCAATCCCCTGGCCAGCCCTGACGTACTTGGTATATCAGCAGGAAGCAGCCTTGGGGCCGTTCTTGCCATTGTGACGGGTGCTTCTTCCTTCAGTCTTCTTGCGGTCCCGGCTTCAGCATTTGCCGGCTCGGTGCTGGCAGCCCTCTTTGTCTATGGAGTGTCGACCCGGCCCGGCGGAACCCATCTGCTCTACCTTGTACTGGCCGGACTGGCTGTTTCCAGCCTGCTGAATGGTATTGTATCGGCCACACTGGTGTTTGCCGAAGAGTATGCTCTCAGCCAGTTCATCTTCTGGACCATGGGAGGGCTGGAGGGAGCAGTCTGGGTGCGGATTCTCCCTCCGCTTCCGTTTATTGGACTGTTTGCCGTTATTCTCATAGCCCTTGGGGAGCAGCTGAATTTGCTGAGCCTTGGTGAAGAGCAGGCCCACAGTCTTGGGGTTCCTGTTCAGCGGCTGAAGATTGTGCTTCTGCTGACAGCATCGGCTCTCACTGCGATGGCGGTTGCTGTTGCCGGTCCGATTGCTTTTATCGGGCTGATGGTCCCCCACCTGGTGCGGCTGCTCACCGGTCCGAATCACCGCAGTCTGCTGCCGTTCGCAGCTCTCTCCGGTGCAGTATTTCTGCTGATCTGTGACATTATTGCCCGGACGCTCATTGCACCCTATGAAATAAAGACCGGCATTATCACCGCTTTAATCGGGGGGCCGTATTTTCTCTTCCTCATCCTGCGGCACCGCAGAAGGGGCATCGTATGAATCATATCTGCAAGATGCACCGTGAAGAGAGGAGTCAGGGGAGGGCAGGGGTATGAGATCAAAGCTTCTGCTGAAAGCTGACGCCCTCTCCTATGCACCATCGGGGTCTCACAGATCCGACTTGGAACATGCCCCGCAAAGGCTGCTGGTTGATACTGTGAATCTTTCCATCAGAGAGGGAGAGATTGTCGGCGTAACCGGCCCGAACGGTGCCGGAAAGAGTACGCTGCTGCGGCTGCTGTCAGGTTTTATCCAGCCTACCAGTGGCACTGTCTACTATGGGGATCGGATGCTTGGCTCGTTGAAACACCGGGAGCGTGCAGCCTGGGTATCGTATATGACCCAGAAAGGACCTGATACCTTTCCCTTTTCGGTGATTGAGATTGTGGAAATGGGCAGTTATGCCCGGCGGACCCAGAAAAATCCCGTATCATCGAAGTTTTCCGGCGATGATGGTGAATCAGCATTCCATAATGGAGCAGGAGGAGTGGATTCCCATCCGACTGCCATGCAGGCGCTGGAGGAGGTGGGCCTTGCCCATTTGGCCGATCGCAGTTTTTCCACCCTCTCCGGTGGGGAGCAGCAGCTGGTTATCTTTGCCCAGGTGCTGCTGCAGCAGACGCCTCTGCTGCTTCTTGATGAGCCGACGGCCAGCCTGGATCTGGGGCATGAGGCACAGCTGATGCACAAAATTCGTGAGCTTAGCCGCCGGAAACACAGTGCCCTGCTTGCTCTCCATAATCTGAACAGCGCAGCCGAATACTGTGACCGGATTATTCTCATGTCCCATGGTCGGATTGTCAGCGAAGGACGTCCACGGGATGTGTTCACCGAAGAGAACATCCGCACCTACTATGAGACGGAAGTGCGAACCGGTGTCAATGAAGCCACTGGAAGCCTGATTGTCACCGCTCTCCCGAAACCGGCTGCACCGGCGGGACTTCGAGTGCATCTCATCGGTGGTGCTGGGAGTGCGGTTTCGGTAACCCGCAGACTGTTTCTGCTGGGGGTTGAACTGACCGGCGGGGTGGCGCATGAGCTTGACAGCGATGCCAAACTCTGGAATTCCCTGGGGATAGACTGCGTTACCGTTCCCGCCTTCGCCGATATCGAAGAGGATGAGGATGCTTACTGCCGTGCTGCAGCGATGGTGGAAGAGGCAGATTTGACGATTCTCTGCAGGTTTCCCGTTGGGCATGGAAATCTTGCCAACCTTCATCTTGCCCGTAAAGCTGACGAACTGCTCGTTATCGGTACTGGCGGGGAGAAGGAGTGGTGTCAGGGTCGGGATTTTTTTACTGACAATGCACGAATGCTCTTTGCCGATTTGCAAAGTCAGGCACGAATGGTGAGCCTTACCGAACTGCTGGATGTCCTGCGGGAACGCATAGAAAATTTGAATGAAAGGGGTTGAGTCATGAAACTGCCTTCAGAAATTATCGGCCGCTCTCTGGAGTTCCCTGCGGTTCCCCGTCGTATTATCTCTCTCAATGCCGCTTTTACCGAAGCCCTTCTGAGGATGGGATTCAGAGATTCCCTGGTAGGAGTCTCTGCCTACTGCAGTCGGTATGCCGACTGTTCCGATATCCCGGTAGCAGGTGATTATCTTCAGATCAACCGGGATGCGCTCAATGCCCTGCAGCCGGATCTGATACTCATGACCGGAGGCATCCAGCTGAGGCCGGCCCGGGTATTAGCCAGTGAGGGATACCCGGTGCATGTGATTCCTCTGCCCTCAAGCGTTGGAGCAATTTGTGACAGCTATGTACAGCTTGCCGCACTCTGCGGAGATGCCGGAGCCGGTCGTGATCTGGCTGATTCTGTGTACCGTTCCCTGTATCGGCTCAGAGATCAGTGGCAGGGCCACCATCCGAGATGCTATACCGAAATCTGGTTCGGCCAGCACCCGCGGATGATCGGAGGGATCAGCTTTATCCATGATATACTCTGGTTTGCCGGGCTGGATCCGGTCTTTGGCCGGGAGCCCTGGCCGTACCATGAACTGGATCTGGATATGGCTGCTGGTGAAAAGCCGGAAGTCTTTCTCGGATTCAGTGAGCCTGAATACCCGGTTGACTTTGTGCAGCTCAGCCGGGAACGGGGATGGATGGCTGATTTTTCCCCGACGGTGATAGTCTCTGATATCACAGCAGGCCGAAACATCATTCACGACGGTCCTTCGCTGGTACAGACTGCCTCCTGGCTGCAGGAGATGGTCCGGAGCACGCTGCACTGACAATACCGGTGTCACAATCCACAGACCGTATGAAAAATCTATTGGATTGCCATGGTCGTTCACATCCTCGCAACAGAGAACTGATGAGAATTTTTTCAGATATGGATTTATGCTAGCAACTTGGATCGGGAATGAAGAAAATTCTGAGAGCATATTCCAAGGATATTTTTGATATATCAGAACACTTCATTGCCGTATGCTTTCCTTACAGCAAGGAGGCTGTAAATATTCTCAATGAACAATCTGTGTAATGTACACTAAAAGTACCTGAAAACGTCGAGTAAAAATCCCTGATGTTAACG
>CAZSBC010000160.1:0-7212 GCA_964605195.1 uncultured Spirochaetales bacterium
AGTGAAACTGGAAAATGCAATACTGGTAGAGGGTGTTTTCGCTAAATATGGAACTTTCACCACGGTGGTGAAAGCTTTAATAATAGTGAAAGTCGATTACCGATGTCAGGCTCCTGACGCAAAAAAACAAGATGAATTATTAACTGGGAATTGTGGATGAATGGATTGGTTGGGAAGGGTAGAACTGGATGCAGGTCCAACTGTCGAACGCCAGTCAGATGACAAGATCGTATAGGTTAGTTCGATGACCAAGCTCCTCATCAAGAGCAGGTCATCTCTTCATGGATGTATCCTTTCCAACAATCTTAGTATCCACAGATAGCATGCACAGGCGTGTTTATACCTGTGCACCTCCTAAGCTTTGATTAGGTATTGTTCAAACAGTTCAGGATTGTCTCTGATCAACTGTAGCAGTCTGCGGGAGGGGCCTTCTGGAGTATTTCTGCCACGCTCCCAAGCCTCAACTGTTTTCTTGGATACGCCAAGAGAGGATGCGAAGATGACCTGACTTAAGCCAACTCGATTGCGGATTTCCTTGATGTCCTCGCTGGAAAAAGACTCCACCGGCTTCACTGTGATTTTCGTCTTTCTTGCATCAATCTTTCCTTCTTGGTATTTAACGGCCTCATCAAGCCCTTGCATAATGCTTTTATATACACTCATCTCCTTATCTCCTGTTTCTGCAGGCCTTTTTCCAGAATTGCGATCATTTTTGCGATTTCATTCCTTTCCTCGGCTGATAGATTGTCCTTATCGGATTTTGGGTATGCCGTGATCAAGTAGATTGTTTCATGTACGGTAAAATCGACATATGCTACCCGACCACTGCCGCTCTTACCACGACCCGGAAAGGCAATCCGATATTTACGAAGCCCTCAAGTGCCTTTCAGCACAGCGCCTGCCTTGGGATTCTCCAATAATTCCTGCTGTAACTGTCGCAGTTCCTCATCACCAAGCCCAAGGCGTTTCCATTGGCGATCGAACTCCGGCATCATGACAAATTCACGATTGATCTGCATAAGCTGACTATAATTTACCCTATTTGGTAGGGTATAGTCAAGGTCATTTTTCAAACCAGCTTCAGCCATTTAAATGCATGTATGGGTAGTGCATAACCGAAAACATTTTCTGTATCTGCACTGCAGAAATTCTGCTTGACAACCCTCATGAGCCATGATATGTTTGATGCATAATATGTAAGCGCATACATGGTATGCAGGTGAGTTGTTTATGACTATGAAAGAGATTGCAGATTTAGCAGGGGTCTCGCAGGCCACGGTATCACGGGTACTCAGCGGCTCTTCAGCCGTCTCCCCGCGTACCCGACAGGCCGTGATGGAGATAGTCCTCAAGCACGACTACCAGCCCAACTATGCCGCCCAGAACCTCGTGCGCAACCAGTCATTCCTCATAGGGCTCATCCTTCCCGACATATCGAACCCCTTCTTCGGGGAGATCGTACGCCAGGTGGAGCGGGAAGCCAGCCGCAACGGTTACAGCATCATCATCTGCAACTCCGATGGCGATATCAACCGGGAGCGCAGCCAGCTGCAGACCCTCAAGGCCCGGCAGGTGGACGGGGTCCTCGTGGTCCCCTCGGCCCCCGACAGCCCCATCCTCACCACCCTGCACAACTCGGGGATCCATACCGTCGTAGTGACCCAGCCCCATGCAGCCTTCGACTCAGTCTACGTATCGCATACCGCCGGGGGGAGGAGCGTGGCCCAGCACCTCCTCGGCCTTGGCCACACAAAGGTGCTGCTGGTAGGCGACAGCGAAACAGAGAACGAGAAAATCATCGGCTTCAGGCAGGTCTTCGCCGAGAAGGGGATAGCCCTGCAGAGAGAGAGCTTCCTCAATATCGGGGCATGGACCCATGACATGACAAAACAGGCCTATCAGGCCGCTCTGGAGTACTTTCGCACCCATGAACGCGGCTATGTCACCGCCGCCTTCGCCGTCAACGACATGGCCGCCTTCGGCATCCAGCACGCCCTCAGGGATCTCGGCTACGCCATCCCCGGGGAGGTGGCCCTCATCGGCTTTGATGATACCTTCCTCGCCCAGGGAGTGAGCCCGGCCCTCTCCTCAGTTGCCCAGCCGGTGGAGGAGATAGGTAGACGGGCCATTGAGATGCTGCTGGAGCGACTGGTCAGGGAGTACCGCGGAGCGGTACGCTCAGTGCAGCTCAACCCCCTGCTCATAGCGCGGGAGTCCACCCTGGGGGCCAATCAATGAAAGTTTTTATTTGCAGGAAATGTAAGCGCATACATGATATGCAATTTATGCTGAAAACAGCACCTGCCGGGAAGAACAGATGAGCAGATCAGACGACAGCCGATGGCGGCCGAAGATACATTTCTCACCCCGCAGGCACTGGATGAACGACCCCTGCGGCCTCATCCACTGGAACAGGGAGTACCACCTCCACTACCAGTACCATCCCTACAGCAGCAACTGGGGCACCATGCACTGGGGCCATGCCGTCAGCAGCGACCTCTACCACTGGGAGGAACAGGAAATTGCCATCGCCCCAGACCCGGTCAACGGTAACGCCTACTCGGGCTCAGCCGTTCTTGATACCGCTAACAGCAGCGGCTACTTCGAAGGGGAGGGCATCGTAGCCATCTACACCGGAGCACTGCCTACCGATGATCCTGACTTCCCCATCCAGCAGCAGTGCCTGGCCTACAGCCCGGACGGCTACCGCTGGACCAAGCATCCCGGGGGCCCGGTGATCGCCAATGACGGCAGCAGGGACTTCCGGGACCCCCGGGTCCTGTTCCACCAGGAGAGCGGGTATTGGGTCATGGTGCTGGCCGCCGGGACGGAAGTGCGCTTCTACCGCTCCCTTGACCTGCTGCAGTGGGAGTACCAGAGCTCCTTCAGCCTCGGATACGGCCCCCTCGAGTGCCCCGAACTGCTTGAGTTTGCTGATGGAGAGATGCATGTGTGGGTCCTGGTGGTGCACTGTGACTCCGGAAGGGCAGGAGAGCTCTCCGGAAGCCGCTACCTGACCGGCAGCTTTGACGGCCGGCAGTTCTATCCCGATCATGGGACCAGCCGGGCAGTCGATCACGGCTTCGAGTTCTATGCCGCGCAGCGCTGGTCAAACAGCGGGGATCGGGTGGTGTGGGTCGGCTGGGCCGGAAGGCCCTACTACTCCCACGACATACCCACCGAGAGCTGGCGCAACCTGTTGAGTCTGCCGAGAGAGCTGGGACTGGTCCGAGCCGGGGAAACCTGGTGCCTTACCCAGCAGCCGGCTGCAGAGACGCTGAGCCTCAGGGAGCGTGAGATTGCTGCGCAAACAGCGGATGGCTCGGGTGATCGCACCTATCGGATAACAGGAAGGGAACCGGTGGAGCTCCTGGCGTCAGTGGGGCGGGGCAGGACCCTCACCATAACCCTTGCATACGGAGAGGCCTACAGCACGACAGTCACCATTGACAACCGGGAACGCATGATAACCATTGACCGCTCGGCATCCGGGATGGATACCTACGGAGACCGCTGGAGGTACCGCAGAAACAGCAAGATCCCCGGGGATGCCACCGGGAATCCCCTGCCGGTACGTCTATTCTGGGACAGCTGCATCCTCGAGTTCTTCGCAGCCGATGGCCTCTATACCGCAACTGCCCTGGTATTCTCCCCCTGCCGGCTGGGCTCGATTGAGGTGTTCGCCGACAGCGTCACCCGGGAGACGGTGAGGGTCTATGCCCTGAAAGGGACGATGACATTCGAGTGTGGGGGAACGGTACCGGATACCGGGAGCGGTGTGCTGCCGGATGAATAGGAGAAAGTAACTGCGGTTCCGAGTAACTGCTGTTATAATACAATCTTTCCATAGCATTCATAAGGAGGAATACGATGGGAAAACGAATCTTGATAACACTTGCAATCCTGATTGCAGCCACAGCGCTGCTCGCTGCCGCCGGGCAGGGGGAAGCGGCTCCGGAGGGAGAGAAGATCAGCTTCATGTACCAGGGGACCGACCAGTTCCAGGCCGCCTACAAGGCGGCTGTAGAGCGGTTCACCGCGGCAACGGGCATAGAGGTGGAGATGCGCTACGCTCCCCACGATGTCTACCACGAACAGCTGGCCGCTGCCATCGCCGGGAACGATCTTGCCGATGTCGTCCAGCTTGACGGGCCCTTTCTCTCAAGCCTGGCCTGGAGCGGAGTGCTTACCCCCGTGGAGGAGTACATCGACCCCGCGCTCCTTGCCGACATGACAGCGTCTAATGTCGTGCAGTGTACCTATCCGCCGGAAAACACCATGTATGCCATGGGCCATCTCGACAGCACCGTCCTGCTCTATGCCAACAGGAGCTACCTGGAGCGAATCGGCGCTCGTATCCCGACATCCGTGGAAGATGCCTGGAGCCTTGAGGAGTTGGATGCATACCTGGCAGCCCTGGCCGAACTTCCTGAAGTTGACTACCCCCTCGATATCATGCGGGCCTACGGGGTGAAGAGCGAGTGGGGGACCTACGGCTTCTATACCGCCTTTATATCAGGGGGCGGGGGCATCATGGACCGTGAGAACTGGAAGGCCGACGGCATGCTCAACTCACCGGAGAGCATCGCGGTGGCGAAGAAGTTCCAGGAGTGGGCCGAGAAGGACTGGCTGGTGCCAGCCAGTGCAGGGGCCAACATGGTCTTCAATGAGGAGCGATCGGCAGCCATCGCCTGGTGCGGGAACTGGTACTGGGCCGGGGCCTACCCGAGCCTCGGGGATGACCTGGTTGCCCTCCCGCTGCCGGACTTCGGCAACGGCGTCTATACCCCCAACGCCTCCTGGATCTTCGGGATCACCAGGGATGCGAATAAGGAGCTTGCCGGGAAGTTTATCTCCTACATGCTTCAGGACAGCGCCTTCATCGACGACATGATCAAGACCGGCGAATTCCCCGGGCTGAAGTCCTGGGCCGCGCGGGACCCGCTCTACAGCGGAGCGATGAGCATAGCCGCCGAGCAGGCTGCCTACGCGATAGCCCGCCCGCCGCACCCGGCCTATCCCACCATCACCAGTGCCTTCATGAAGGCCTTTGCCAACATCCTTGATGGGGCCGATGTGGAGGATGAGCTCAATGCAGCCGCCGAAGCGATCGATGAGGATATCAGGGACAACGACGGGTATCCGCCGTTCGGCAACTGATCGTAACTGAAAAAGGAGGTCCTGAATCTGCGGCAGCGATACCGCTGCCGCAGGTCAGGAGCAGTACCATATTGAGAGATGCAGACAGGGGGGTAGCAGGTGAGAAGCTTGGGGAGAGACAGATACAGTCGTGTACGGATTATCGAGGGACTGCAGGAGTTCGGCATGCTGATGCCGGCCCTGGTGCTGCTGGGGCTCTTCACGATCACCCCCTTCATCATGTCAGTACCCCTCTCATTCACCAACCAGAAACTCTTTCCCTCACCGATCCCGGTGAAATTCGTGGGGCTGCGCAACTACCTGCAGATCCTCACCGACAGGGAGTTCTGGCAGGCAGTGCGGAACGTCTTCCTCTTTACCCTGCTGATCCTGCCGACCCAGTGCGGCTTCGCCCTGCTGGCTGCCTACTTCCTCAACCTGCAGCAGCGGTTGAAACGGGTGCTGCGGGCCATGTTCTTCCTGCCCTTCATCACACCGATGGTCATCGTGACGGTGATCTGGGCTACGATCTACAAGTATCCCACGGGGCTGCTCAACTCGTTCCTCCAGGCCCTCATTCCCGGCTATACGATGATCGACTGGCTGGGAACCAGGCAGACGGCCCTCATAGCGATTGTCTTCCTCTCTGCCTGGCAGGCCTACGGCTTCCAGATGGTTATCTACCTGGCCGGGCTGCAGAACATACCGGCGGAGCTCTACGAGGCGGCAGCCATCGACGGGGCAGGGGGGTGGCGACGCTTCGCCTACGTCACCTGGCCGGGGCTGCGTAACACCACGGTCTTCATCCTGACTATCACCACCATCCAGGCCCTGAAGCTCTTCACCCAGGTGAACATCCTCACCCACGGCGGGCCGCTTGGGGCAACCAACACCATCGTCCACTACATGTATGAGGCGGGCTTCATTGGCCAGAAGATCGGCTACTCCGCCGCATCCTCGATCCTGATGTTCATACTGGTCCTCATAATCGTCGTCATACAGCGCAGGCTGCTGGCCAGAGGGGAGGAGTGAGCGATGAAGTTGAAGATGAAGATGAAGATGAAGAGCCAACTGCAACGCAACGAGATGATACGGAGTGCCCTCCTGCTGCTGCTGGCCCTGCTGGTGATACTGCCGCTGGCTCTGCTGCTCTCATCAAGCCTGAAGGACGACCGCTTCCAGATAACGGCCGAACTGGGATCCCTGAAGGCCTTTTTTGTCACCGATCCGAGTCTCAACAACTACGTTGAGATCCTGGGACCGGGTTCCCCGGTACCCATGGCCAGGTTCTTTCTCAACTCCTGCATTGTCATGGGAGGAACGGTCCTCGGCACCCTGCTGGTGACCACCATGGCAGCCTATGCCCTGCTGCGGGGGAAGTTCCGCTTCAAAAAGGTGATCATGACGGTGATCATCGCCCTCTACATCATACCGGCCGAGGCGATCATGCTGCCGATGCTTTTCCTCTCGGTGAACATGGAGCTGTCAAACACCTTCATCATCCAGATGCTTCCCTTTATCGCAAGTCCCATCTACATCTTTCTCTTCTACCAGTTTTTCAAGGAGATACCGTTATCGATAGGGGAATCCGCCCAGATAGAGGGAGCGAGCTTCTGGAAGATCTTCCACGGGATCTACGTTCCCCTGAATATCCCGGCAGTGGTGACCGTGACGATCCTGCAGGGGATGGAGTCGTGGAACCAGTACCTCTGGCCGCTGCTGGTGGTCCGCTCGGAGCGGGTCCGCCCGATGACGGTGGCCATAGCCAGCTTCTTCTCCAACAGCGACATCTACTGGGACCGGCTCTTTGCCGCCTCTGTGGTGATGATGCTGCCCATCCTCATCATCTACCTGATCTTCCAGAAGTACTTCATCGCATCCATCGCCAGCTCGGCAGTGAAGGGGTGATGGGTGGGGAATCCATTCCCTCTCCTCCACATATATCAATACCTGTCTCAGGTCCCTGATGATGAGATATATTACATACTGCCTGAAATTCAGTAATTTTGTGCATAGACATAAATAGCCGATACCATTATTTTTCACTCTTCATATAAATACAATCAATTAAAG
>CAZSBC010000161.1:0-7155 GCA_964605195.1 uncultured Spirochaetales bacterium
TGTAGAACTTCATCTATTGTCAGGGCATCAGTTTCAATAATGGTTTTCACCTTTGTGTTATAGTGCTGACAGACCGTAACAACTGCCGAAATATCATCTCTCACCCTGTCCCATAGGCCGCTTCGGATCCATCCATAATTTGCTACCATATCCAATTCAAACACATCCCCTTCCCTGCAGATATTATGTGCCTGGAGCGCTTTTGAAGAGGTGGAAGAGAGACCGAAAGGGAAGTCGCAGACAACACAAATCTTTGTGGCGGTCGCTGTACACAGCTCTTTAGCTATAGGAACAGCCGATGGGTTTATACATACAGTCTTGCACTTATACGCTATTCCCAACAGAATTTGTTTCTTGATATCATCCTGGGTAAATTCTGGTTTGAGGACAGAGTGGTCAATGAATGCTGCCAGCTCATCTCTCGACATTTCTGCGGCTTTCTTTCTACTGTCCATCTCACTCTCCCATGGTGTATTAATAGTATGCGAACTAAATCTTTACCGTAGTACATTACCTTGTGATGTGGACAGGATTTCTCTGTTGTCAACTGGCTGTCGGTAATTTTCAGTTAAATCAAAAACAGCCAGGCAATCAATACGCTTTCCTGTCCTGTATGACTGGGTTTGTCTGTTGCTGGTTCATCTACTATTTTGCTGGTTACTCTTAATCGCTACCCAGATTGCTCCACTGCCGCCTTCAGTCTTTGAGGGGATTCCTGAAGCGCCTGCATGAGGAGATTGCTCTATGCAGCGCCGCACAACCTCCTGCAGCACCGGTTCCCGGTTTTCAGAGTGGATACCCTTGCCATGAATAATCTGCACTTTTTTGAGCCCGTCACGAGCCGATGTATGCAGAAAGTGCATGATAAGCGTCGTAGCCTCTGTTGCTGTGCATCCGTGCAGGTCCAGTTCTGCCTGTGGTTTCATCTTTTTCAGCATCGATGGGGTTATTGATGCACCCTGCTCCAAGGGTGCATCCCGTTTCGCGACTTCCTTCTCGAAATCGGCGGTAAGTTTGGCTCCCTCTTCACTGTTCTCCCAGGCATCCAGCAGACGTCTGAAATCCACGGCAGCTCAGACCTCTCTGATATCGAGTATCTCGAGGCAGCAGGGAGTGAGGGCTGCTGTTGCGGTCTTCACATCAAGCCCAGTGATCTTCATGACACAGAGGGCGTTGGAGGCATCGGTACCGAGAAACGTTCCCAGTGAGATGATATCGCCATTCTTCTCATAGATAGCCTGCCCGAGAGCTGAGAGTTCCCCCGGTTTATCGGGGATGATAAGGCTGACCCGCAGTCCCTTCTCACGGACACCGAACAGCTCAATGAATATCTTGAAGATATCGGATTCGGTAATGATTCCGACCAGCCTGCCGTCATCAACTATCGGTAAGCCGCCGATATCTGCATCGACCATGATGCGGGCAGCATCTTCAAGCAGTGTGTCAGAGTTCACGGTTACGGCATTTTTTGTCATTACTCTATCAACAGTGAGTTTTGCCAGTAGGTAGGCTACTTCATGGATATCAAGGGATGTTGCCGGGGACGGGGATGCATAGAGCAGGTCCTTTTCGGTTACAATCCCAATAAGCTCATGCTTTTTGTTGACCACCGGCAGACGATGGATCTTCTCACGCTGCATGATTCGCCGGGCTTCTGCAACCGGCGTATCAGGGGCTGCGGTAAACGGATTGCGTGTCATTCTCTTTCCAACTGTCATATTACCCTCCCGGTATTGCTGTATCGGTCAAACTCCCAGATAGGCTTCTCTGATTTTATCATTGGCCAGCAGAGCCTGTGTGGTATCAGACTGAGTGATTCTGCCCGTCTCCATGACATAGCCCCTGTGGGCAGTCCTCAGGGCAAGGTTGGCATTCTGTTCCACTAGGAAGATAGTCGTACCCTGCTCGGCATTTATTTTCTGTATTATGCTGAATATCTGCTGCACAATAATCGGGGCAAGCCCCAGGGATGGTTCGTCCAGCAGCAGCAGGCGGGGTTTTGCCATCAGCGCCCGGGAGATTGCCAGCATCTGCTGCTCCCCGCCACTGAGGGTTCCCCCAACCTGGTTCTTTCGTTCAGCGAGTATCGGGAAGAGCTCATAGACATACTCAATATCGTTCCGCACTCCCTCTTTGTCATCCCGCAGAAAAGCTCCCATATCGAGGTTCTCCCGCACCGTAAGCTGCGGGAATATTCTCCTGCCTTCAGGAACCTGTATGATCCCCTTGCGCACAATTTCATCTGTCGGGGTGTGGGCAATATCTTCGCCCTCAAAGAGCACCTTGCCGCTGCGTGGCGGTACTACCCCGCAGATGGACATCAGGGTGGTTGACTTCCCTGCTCCGTTTGCCCCTATCAGGGTGATAATCTCTCCGGGGTTGATCTCTAGCTCCACATCGCGCAGGGCATGAATATTTCCGTAAAATGTATTGAGTTTTTCCAGCTTAAGCATCCATATCCTCCCCCAGGTAGGCTTTTATCACGATCGGATCCTTTTTAACTTCGCCAGGCGGTCCGACGGCAATTCTCTTCCCGTAGTCCATGACATAGATCTTCTCGGATAGAGACATAACCAGGCTCATGTCATGCTCAATTAGCAGCACAGAGACTTTCTCCTCCTCCCGCAGTTTCAGGATGAGCTTGACCAGATCATGGGTCTCCTGAGGATTCATACCTGCTGCCGGTTCATCAAGCAGCAGCAGGAAGGGGTCTGTTGCCAGAGCACGTGCAATCTCAAGCCTTCGCTGCTCGCCGTAGGGAAGGTTCTTGGCCTGTTCATTGACCCACTTATCCAGACCAATCTTGCTGAGGATGGTATAGCAGTCATGGATCAGCTGATGCTCTTCTTCCCTGGTGCCCCGGTTTCTGAACACCGCTCCGGCAATACCGGCGTGCATACGGCTATGCCGGCCTATCATAACATTCTCAAGGACGGTCATATTCTGAAAGAGCCTGATATTCTGGAACGTTCTAGCCAATCCCTTATGGGTAATCTTATGGGGATGCTGCTTCTGAATCTCTTCCCGTTCCCCTCCTGGGGGTTGAATAGTCACAGTTCCTTGCATGGTGTTGTACACCCCGGTAACACAGTTGAAGAATGTAGTCTTTCCTGCACCGTTTGGTCCTATGAGCGCCACAATCTCACCTTCATTCACATCCAGGCTGACGTGATCTACTGCTCGAAGGCCCCCGAAATCCATTGTCAGATCTTTAACTTCAAGTACACCCATATTACTCACCCTCGCTTTCAATTTCTTCGGCATCTGCTTTGGTGAAGCTGTAGTGCTTTCGTTTTTCAGGGATCAGCCCATCGGGTTTGAATACCATCATAATAATCAGTACGGCCCCGAATACCAGCATTCTGTACTCAGAAAATGCCCTGAGATATTCAGGCAGCAGTTTCAGTACCAGAGCTGAGAAGATTACTCCTGGTATGGAACCCATGCCACCAAGGACAACAATACAGAGGACGAGTACGGATTCCCAGAGGGTGAAGCTCGCCGGGTTAATGAAGGTGGTGTTGGCTGCGAAGACTACGCCTGCTATACCGGCAAAAACTGCTCCGAGGGCAAATGCGATAACCTTCATCCTGGTGACGTTGATTCCCATCGACTGGCAGGCAATTTCATCCTCCCGCATGGCAATCAGGGCTCGCCCTATTCGCGAATCCTTCAACCGCAAGGTAGTGAAGATCGTGAGAACAGCCAGTACAACCATGAGGAAATAGACCAGTTTTGCCGTATCGATAAGGTTAAGGTCCAGTCCCGGGATAGCGGGTCGGGGTATGGAGCGGATTCCGCTCGGACCGCCGGTAAGTGAGCTCCAGTTCTCAACAACTATCCGCATGATCTCCCCAAAGGCCAGGGTAACTATTGCCAGATAGTCACCACGAAGGCGGAGGACCGGTACGGCAATGATGATACCGAAGATCAGGGCAATCAGTCCACCCAGTGGCAGAGCCAGCCAGAAATTCAGACCAATAGCCTGATTGAGCAGGGCATAGCTGTAGGAGCCGACCATGAAGAAGGCGATATACCCGAGATTCAGGATTCCACCCAGCCCGATAGTAATATTCAGCCCCAGCCCCAGCATCACATACATCAGGGCAGTATTCATGATACTCATTTGATAGAATGAGGTAAGAAAGGGAAACAACACAATGATAAGCCCCAGGGCTGCAAAACTGCCGAATCGCAGTGGCTTATTTGCAGAAATTGTGGTGCGCAAAGTTCTCAGTTTCCTGGCAATATTCAACCCAGTGGATTTCTTGCCAAGATTCTTGCGCTCAAGGGCAATATTCCAGATGAGTGAAAACAGATAGGAGCCGATTGATATCATCAGCAGGTTGCCCCATCGCCAGGTTACCGTATCTTCGATAGTATTGACCCGGATAATCATGACCGGGAAGGTGAGGACCGTCAGCCAGACAGTTACATATAATGATTTCAGCAATTTATCTTTCAGCATTGCACTACCCTCACACTTTCTGTTTTGTCGATCTGCCGAGGATGCCATCCGGCCTGAAGGTCAGGATCAGGATGAGGATGACAAATGCAAATACATCTTCATAGTCACTTGAAATGTACCCCGCTCCGTAACTTTCGGTGAATCCGAGTACAAAACTTCCCAGGACTGCTCCTGGTATGCTGCCGATACCGCCGAGCACCGCAGCGACAAAGGCCTTGATACCAACTATGAATCCGATATAGAAGTGTGTCCTTCCGGTATGTGAACAGATAAGTACTCCACCGAGGGCTGCTATGGCCGAGCCTATAATGAAGGTAACCGAAATTACCCTGTTGACATTCACACCGGTGAGCATGGCCATGATCCTGTCCTGGCTGGTTGCCCGCATGGCCTTTCCGATCTTGGTGAACTTGATCAGAACGGTAAGAAAAACCATGACCACTGCCGTGGTGACCAGGATAAGCAGCTGCGTGGAACGCAGGGTCTGCTTGACC
Source organism: uncultured Spirochaetales bacterium (assembly GCA_964605195.1). GTDB lineage: Bacteria > Spirochaetota > Spirochaetia > JABMQR01 > JABMQR01 > CAZSBC01. Next base: position 4,963 of record CAZSBC010000161.1, read on the forward strand.
GGTTCCAGGAAGGCAAATTCAGGGACCATATCGGGAAACGGCAGAAAGTTGGATGTCTGAGCCAGCAGCACATAGTTCTGCAGGAAAATCGACATTCCGATGGCACTGATCAGTGCCGAGAGTCTGGGGGCATTTCGCAATGGTTTATAGGCGATCTTTTCCAAGGTAAATCCGTACCCTGCCGAGAATATCATTGCTACAGCCACTGCTATGACCATAACAGCAATTATGGGCAGGTTCAGCACCGAAAGTACCCCTGCCACAATAAGCGCAGTGAATGCACCAATCATATACACTTCACCATGGGCGAAGTTGATCAGCCCGATGATTCCATATACCATCGTGTACCCAATTGCTATTAGAGCGTAGATACTTCCTTTCGTCAGTCCCCCGATAAACAGCTTAAAAAAATATTCCAGACCCATATATCCACCTTATCAAGAAAATGCGGGCAGACCCCATCCGGAGACCTGCCCGCCAATAATCAAAAACAATTAGTCAAGCTGAGCAAATTCGCCGTCGTTGACCTGGTATACGGAGAATCCAACTCCAATGGCATCGCCCCTCTCGTCAAAGCTGATATTTCCAACGGAAGTCTCAACATATTCTGACTTGAGTGCACTCATGATTGCATCGTAATCGGTGCTGTTGGCAACATCAATGGCATTCGTGATAGCAAGAGCTGCAGCATAGGCATTCAGGAAGAAAGCGCCATACTTCTCACCATATTCGGCAAGGTGCTCTTCGCCAGCTTTTACAGCGATTGGATTGCTGGTTGTATCTACAGGAGCTGTCGCATAGACACCCTCTGCATCATCACCGGCAACAGCAATGAAGGTTGCATCCATGACTCCGTCACCGCCGATGAAGTCAATGTCAAGACCCTGAGCTCTCATGCCGCCTACGATCTGAGCAGCTTCCGGATGGTAACCACCATAGATGACGGTATCGGCACCAGCCTGGGCAATCTTATTGATGACGGCTGAGTAATCAACTGCTCCCGGAGTAACTCCCTCGAACAGTACAACTTCTGCAGCGGTGCCTTCCAGAGCAGCCTGAGCGAATTCAGCAAGGCCCTTGCCGTAGTCACCCTTGTCATGCAGTACTGCGATCTTCTTGGAACCGAGTTCATTAAGGGCAAAGTCCACCTGGAGCACAGCCTGGGCATCATCCGGAGCAATGGTTCTCAGGAAGTTGGGGTAGTCGCCACTCTTGGTAAGTGGAGGACTTGTTGCTGACGGGGAAATAACGATAATGTTTGATTCCTTATAGATGTCAAGCGCGGCCTTTGTGGCTCCTGAACAGATGTGGCCGACAACGGCTACAACGTTCTCACCTACCAGCTTGGCTGCTGTATTGGTAGCTACCTCTGGCTTACACTGATCGTCTTCGACAACCACCTCAATCATCTTCCCGTCGATTCCACCAGCTTCGTTGATATTCTTCACAACAAGCTCTACAGCGTTGACTGACGGCAGCCCATATGATGCCAGGTCACCACTGTGGGCTCCTGCAACACCGATCTTAATAGTGTCTGCCTCACCTTCGCTCTGGGCAAAGATGAAAGTACAGCTGAGCAACAAAGCTAATGCAATGATTACTGCTTTTTTCATTCGTCTCTCCTTATTTGAAATGTAGTAAAAAATGAATATTGTTTATTATACAAATTAAGTGGTATTTTTCAATCAAAAGTGTGTAATTTATTAATATTTATACAGCTGATATGCACAAAATATTCAATATAGTTAACTTAATATACTCATAGTTCAACATAATGAACCAAAATACGACACCCATTAAAAAAGCAGCTTCCAAAAACCACATGCCGACAATTACGACTAAGGAAATTGCCAAGCAACTGCCAGGATTGACATATAACTATTTTTCCATTAGGCTCTTAACGCAATTATGCTCCGGTAGCTCAGCAGGATAGAGCAACTGCCTCCTAAGCAGTAGGTCGGACGTTCGAATCGTCTCCGGGGTAAAAAGGATAGTAAGCTTTTCTGCTTTCTATCCTTTTTTACACTGTGGGATGCGAGATAAGTCCCGTAGTTTCAGGAATTTAACATCACAGCACAAATCTATAGCTCTAACGAATTACTTAATCTGCTGAATTATCTTTCCCTGAAACTACCAAGAACACCGATTTTCATGGTATGGATAGCACCCCTAATTTAGGACCTTGTATTCCCC
>CAZSBC010000162.1:0-7124 GCA_964605195.1 uncultured Spirochaetales bacterium
ATAACGATGCCCTGCGGATTCGACGCATCAATTCCACAATGGAGAGGTACCTGAAGGATAGTATCCTCGATACCTACGAGCACTCAATCTTTCTTGTCAGACGCACCACACCGGTTAATCCCGCCGGCAGGTGGGGACTTGTCGCTGCCCTCGATCTGGATCAGTATGACTACTCGCCTGGTGCAAAAAGTCCCGTGAGGGCAACGGAAGGAACTATTCTCGAAAGAATACCTCCCCGCAAGGAGATACGTCGTGATGCCCCGCTTGAGCTGCCCCACATTCTCGTCCTGATAGACGATGAAGAACAGACAGTCATAGAACCTCTCGTTGCAGAGAGCGGCAATCTGGAAATGGTATACGAAGTTGAACTGATGCAGAACGGCGGACATATTTTTGCCTATCGCATCCATACCGAAGCCCTGCTGGAACGGCTCACCGTTGCCCTTGAGAAGCTCGGTTCGCCGGAGCATGCTAAGGCGCGCTACGGGGTGACAGATCCCCTGCTCTTTGCCATGGGTGACGGAAACCACTCCCTCGCTACCGCTAAATCCTGCTGGGAAGATATCAAGCAGGGGCTGACTCCTGAAGAGCAGGTGTCACATCCTGCCCGTTACGCACTGGTGGAGATCGAGAATATCTATGATCCCGGCATCACATTTGAGCCGATCCACCGGGTGCTGTTCCGCAGTGACATAGACATCTTCCTTGCACAGCTGGGGAAGTTCTGTGAATCCTACACGCTGACAACTGTAGATACCCTGGAGCATATGAATGACTTGCTGGCAGATGATTCCGTGCAGCGTTTCGGAATTAGGACAGCCGAACGATTAGCCGTTGTCAACCTCGGGAGACCGGAAGCAGAGATTGCCGCTGGAACCCTCCAGCTTGCCATCGATACGTTTCTCGAAGCGCACAGTGACTGCGAAGTTGATTATACTCACGGTGAGGAGGTAACGGCAACGCTTGGGAGTAAAGCGGGAAATATTGCCCTGTTCCTGCCGGCAATATCGAAAGCTCACTTCTTTCAGGCAATTGTCTCTGACGGCGCGCTGCCACGCAAGACCTTTTCGATGGGAGAGGCGGCTGAGAAGCGGTACTATATGGAGGCGAGACGCATCAGGTAGTGCTGCCATCACTACGCCGACGATGCAGCCTGGATCCATACAGCCATCCAGCAAGCAGCGTAAGTAATCCGGCAGCAACCGAAAAGAGCCTTATAAGCAGCGGTGACAGCAGCGGTTGCGGTTCATCCCACACTCGAGCTGCCATTTCGCTGGAAAGAGCCGGTTCACCTGTAGCTGTATGGACATCATATATGATTCTGAACTCGTTTTCCTGCAGATAGCCATAACGGTAGGCCTCTTCAAGAATCCTCTGGTAATCTGAAGCAAGCCGGTCCCGCTCAACTGTAAGGGCAGCATTTTCAGCTCTCAGTTGAGCCAGCTCCTGCTTTTCAGAAGGGAGATGGAGGCGTATGTCCCGATTTATGATATACCCGTCCTCCCCGAACAGGCCGCTGAGGATAAAAAACACCGAAAGCGTGACAGCCAGGGATAGGGGCAGTAACTTTCTTGCCATAACCTACTCTATTACGTTATAATTGATTTTACAATATGGTATGTATTGTATAGGTGGCAGACGTTGTCCGATAACCGTAAATTGCAGAATCCTTCCCAATATGGAACCTGGCATGAAATCAACCTTGAGGATATTGAGGATGAGAGTCTTCCGTACGGGCATGTGCTGAAACCGCTTAGAAAGCGGCATGACGAAGCAGAAGCAATATCACCTGACGACGAACCTGCAGTGACATTCATTGAAGATGAGAACCTTGCAGGCCTTGATGCGGTTATACGCAATCTGAAGCGGAAAGCTGTCACTACAGCTGTGCCGGAACCTGATAACACTCCTGAAAGATCCGAACAGCTGGATGAGATAGGCAAATCGGTCCTGCAGGGCATGACAACGGACGATTTTCTGGATGCACTGGAGAGAGAGCTTGAAGAGAACGTGCATAATGGTGACAATGTAAATGAGGATCAACCGGATGAAACATAGCACACACCTGACAATGATACGAAAGAGCATCCGCCGCGTCATAACCATAGTGTCGGCTCTCTCAATGCTACTGGTGCTTACATTCTTCATCATCCGGCTTACCGGCATTCTTGAAATCAACTCCCTTTCATCACAACTGACATATGATCTGTTGCAGGTAATGTTTCCCATCCTCCTGGCACTTCTCTTTCTCATTACAGCCCTGCTCTTTAAACCCGCCTCAGAGCGGGTTGTACCGGCCTCTGAACCGTTACTTATCTCCGATGCCGATGCATTTCTCTATGAGATTCCCTCTGACGAACCCTATCTTCCCCAGTTAACCTTCAGGGAAGAGTTGTCACCGCAGCTGGAACCTGAAGTTGCGGTTTCAGACGATACTGATAACGTTACCGATGATTCTGCATCTGTCTTCAGGGACCTGGAGAGCTTTGAAGCCGCACAACCGTACGATTTCGAGCAGTCAGCTCCCGACATTTCCGAGTCCAAACCAGAGACGACTTCCAAGCCGGAACCACGACCTGTCAAGTCCACCCCATCTCCTAAGGAGCGGGAACCTGAGAGACCCTCCCTCTTCTCATTTCCCGGCTTTACCACCAGAAACGACAAGGCCGACAATCCAGACGCAAAGCAGTATGAACAGATTGAAGATACCCTGGAAAACCGGGTTAAACAGGAGGTTGCATATGCAAATGACAACTCCTATGACATATCAATAGCTGTAATTCGATTCAGATACAGAGAAAAGAACAAACCATCGGCATATCTCCCGCTATATGAGCAGGCAATAAGAGATTTTATAGGTGATTCATCCTATATCTACTATTTCAAGGAACCGGCATTGAACAGTTATGTGGTGATCATTCCCTTTGCCTCATTCGATGAGACCCAGCAGGAACTGATTGCGCTGTACCGCTTCATGAAGGATGCTGTCGAGGAAGACGATCTCATTTTCAGCTGTGGTTTTGCTAGCCGGTTTGATCGTGACTTGGATCATGAAATACTGATGAATGAGGCCGAATCCTCTCTGCGAAAGGCTTTGAAGAAACGCAGCTTTTCCATGATCGGGTTTGAACCCGATATCGACAGATTCAACACGAATATTTAATCGATAACATTTCCCGGTCACGGCAGAGTGATGCTGCCGGAAAGAGCTCACGAGCCTCATTGAGCAGCAGCTGCAGCTCCCGCTCAATATAACGGGGACTGAAGTGAATCAGCCCCATCTTCTTTACCTCTCCTGCATCCCGGGCAATCATACCGGCCTGCCTGGCAGTAAGGTGGCGTTTCTCTCTGGCAGTAGCTTCAAGGGCATGCTCGAACATTCCCTCGCAGATCAGCAGATCAGATCCGGCCGCGTACCGGGATATCTTGGGTGAATAGCTCGTGTCGGTGATGAAGGTGAATTTTCTTCCCGGGCGGGATGGTCCGAGCACATCAGAGGGGTAGATCATCTCGCCACTCTCAAGTCTTACCACGTTACCTGACTGCAGTGTTGCCCAGAGCGGTCCTCGGGGAACCCCAAGACGATCAGCCTGTTCAGGATGGAAAACCCCCGGACGCTCCTTTTCTGTCATGGAGTATCCAAGACAGGGTTTCGTATGATATAGAGGGAACGCCTCCACCGTGTACTCTTCGTGATCAATAATCACTCCGGGAGAGTCAATTACATGGACAGCGATCTCATAATTGATATACATATCAAGGATGTTTCGGTTCGCATCTATGTAATCCTTGATTGTGCCCGGGCCGTAGATGTGCAGCGGTTCATTGCGGTCGACCTGGCTTGAAAGCATCAGTATTCCTGGCAACCCGGTAACATGGTCGGCATGCATATGGCTGATGAAGATGGAGTGGATCTTTTTCCACTTCAGATTCAGTCGCTTCAATGATATCTGCGTTGCCTCACCGCAGTCAAAGAGGAAGAGATCTCCCTCCCGGCGCAGCAGCACAGAGGTGAGGTTTCGGTGTGGAAGCGGCATCATACCACCGGTTCCCAGAATAAATGCTTCTAGATTCATATATCGAAACTTACCATGAAATGTACATCGGTGGCAATCTACATACCGGAAATGATCTGAATTGCCCTGATCGATTGAATTCGCCTCAGGGGGAGGAGAATCGCTAGGGAGGCCACTCCTACCGTGAAGAGCAAGATATAGACAATGTTCAGGAAATTTATGTTGATCGGAATCGATATGAGGTAGAAATCCGTAGCCGCCAATCCCGTGCTGGCAATCCCGGCAAGAATGCTGTTGAGATTAAGGCCGAGCAGCAGCCCCAGACCCACTCCAAGGGCAGCCCCGCAGCTGACCACTGCCAACAGGGCCAGAAGGAAGGTGTTGCGGATCGATGCAGAGGTGTAGCCAAGAGCTTTCATGATCCCGATATTGGTATAGTTCTCCTGAATCAGCATGATGCAGGAGGATGAAATATTCACACTGGCAATAACAATGATGACGGCCATGATGATCAGCAGAATATTCTTTGTTTCGGCGAAATTTCTGAAAAGTGCCGCATTCTGCTCGTCCCAGCTCTGTAGGTCTGTCACCTTGTCTCCCAACAGCAGCTTCAGGGAGGCAGCAGTCTCCCTGTGAACAGCAAGATCATCTGAATCAAGCCTCAGAACTACTGTCTCCACAACAGCCTCTCCAAGCATTTCACGGGCTACTGAGGAATCTATATAGGCTAGCTGCTCATCAAGCGCGGAATACCCGGTCGTGAATATTCCCGATACGCTCTTGATGGCAGGGCGCAGGAATGCCCCTGAGCTCCGGGGAGCAGCCTGCCTGGACTGCGTTGAGTAGGCCACTGCAACCCTGTCTCCCACTGCAACCCCCAGGAGGTCGGCAATGTATTCACTGATGAGCAGGGCACGGGGATCATCTATTGTCATCGCTCCGGCAATCATCCTGAACTCCTCGCCGATTTCAGGATCTAAGAAGTATGCAGCATCAACACCACGGATGGATGCGCTGTATGTGCCGGCAGCAGTGTAGAGCACGCCATATCCATCCACTAGCGTGTGCAGTGAGGCAATACCAAGTTCGTTCTCGGAATCAGTGATGATATCAATTATGCCATCCACATCAGTGGAGACAGAGAGCTGCAGGTGACCACCAAGAAGGTCGATGTACTTTTCCGTGATGCCGGAGGTCATGCCGTTTGTCAGGATGACCACCACGATTATGGGAACAACAGAGAAGGCTGTAACCAGAAAGCTGCCGATTGAGTGACGGACTCTTCTTCGGGAAGAGGAGTTGAACCCCAACAGCTTTGCTGTCCAGATTCCTATCTTGTATCGCTCGCTACGTGTGCTACTCAACAAACTTACCTTTCTTCAGAACAACCGGCAATCCCGCCCTTCCAGCCAGGCCAGGATCATGCGTGACAAGAATCATGCTTTTACCATGTATCTTTACGATTGAAAAAAGCAGCTCTTCGATAATGGCAGAGTTCTCCTCATCCAGACTTCCGGTAGGTTCATCAGCAAGAATTAGCTCGGGATCATTTACCAGAGAACGGGCTATAGCCACCCGTTGCCGCTCCCCCCCGGAGAGCTGGCTGGGATAATTGCTCATCTTGTCAGCCAGGCCTACCTGAGCAAGCAGGTCAGCTGACTTATCCCTTGCCCTTCGTCGATTCCCCTCCCGCAACATGGCAGCGACCACCAGATTTTCCAATGCTGAAAAATCCTCAAGAAGATAGTGAAGCTGAAAGATGAATCCAATCTTGGCAGCCCGGTAGCGAGGCAGCTCATCCCTCTGCAATGTTTGCACTGTAACACCGTCAACAGAGACTGAACCCGAATCAATGCTGTCAAGCCCGCCAACTATGTGAAGAAACGTACTTTTCCCGCAGCCGCTGCTGCCCATGACGACTACCGTCTCCCCTCTCTGCATGGTGAAGCTCAGATCATTTAGCACTACCAGGCTGCTGTTACCATTTGTATAGGATTTTGTGACGTTGTGGCAGGCAACCAGCACGTCTCTTTGATCGGCTTCCGTATCGCGTTTATTCATAGTGCAATATCCTTACAGGTTCGAAATGGAGCAGTCTCCGTACAGCCGACCAGGAAATCAGCAGACAGAGGACAAGTACCGCGAAGGTAATGACGCCTATCTCGGCCGGGACAATCCGTACAGGAAAGGTGTACATGAGAAACAGTGCCTGATATGAAAAGAGTGACTGCAGGGCGATGGCAAGGCCATGGAGGATGTGGTTGACATTGGTGGCGATGATAACCCCTGTCAGGATACCAAGAAGTGAGCCGGTAACGGCAACAAACATGCCCTGGAGGAGAAATACCAGTGCTATCCGCCGTTTGGAAACCCCAAGGGCAAAAAAGAGGCCCACATCCCTGCGCTGCAGGAACACAAACCGCTGCAGCGAATTGCGGATACTGAAAGCGACCACGATGAAAATGAGGAAGAGTACTACCAGCATACTGTACTTCTCCAACTGCAGCGCTGAGAAGAGGGAACGATTCAGTTCCTGCCAGGAGCTGACTTGCACAACCTGCGGGAGCTCTGCAAGCTCCAGTCGCAACGTCCTGTACGGCTGCAGACCATGCTCTCCCTTCACTCCGATCACGGGTACCGATTTGGGCAGGAACTGCCGCAGCAGATCGAGAGACACATAGGCTATGTGATTGTCAATTTCCGGATAACCTGAACGTACTATCCCGGAGAGTGTCACAGGTTTCTCCAGGGGTACGAAGTTGACAGTACGCCCCTCACCAATGGCCATTATCACCAACTCTGTTCCCGTCCCAGCCTGCAGCGTCTCCGCCAGGCTTCTTCCCAGAATAATATCTTCCTGCCCCATCAGTAAAGTGCCGCTGAACAGGATCAGTTCGGCTGCTGCACCTTTGTCTGCACTGAAATATCAAGGGGGAACCCCCTTGATACGGACCGGTACTGCTACCCCGTCGGCATTGCGCACTATAGCCTGCATCTCAAGAAATGGAAACCTGACAGCTATATCATTATGTTCTGCCATACTATCAAGCACTGAATCAAGAGCTTCACCGTCAGCGATCGTTAAGCGCAGGTGGTAGGAATCAATTT
>CAZSBC010000163.1:0-7117 GCA_964605195.1 uncultured Spirochaetales bacterium
TCCAGGCTTGTTCATACACGATTCGATATGCTTATCGATGGCTACAAGAACCGCTTCGGCCTTGAAATCGAATATAAAAAGGCGACAATCAACCTTTTCAGCAGCATTGTTCTTGATGAAGTGACACTTATGAGCAGCTCAATCTCGAGGATGGATGCAATCCGCTTCAAGCAGATTGCAGTCAGTTATTCACTGACGGAGCTACTCGGCAGAAGTAGAGAAGCTCAGCCAGAGATAGTCATAACGCTATCAGGAATATCGGGAACCGTTACCGATACAGTGATTGAGACCCTGCTTGAGGCTTCAGGAAGCAGTGCTCCAAGCAATAGGGAAGGTGAGTCACGAATACTGCAGACCATCGTCGAGAACCTCTCCTCCAGCAGAGTGTTCGTTGCCGTGCTTGAAGCAAACCCTGAAATTGCTGTCGGGAAGCTGCAATGCACCCTGGATGCCTTCTCAGCGCATGTGCTCATTGATTCCGGGGAGCTGCAGAAAGTGTATGATATCACCGGAAACCTTTCGGGATCGACGTTCATCAGCAGCGGAGAAACCGCGGCTCCGCTCACTTTCGCTGCGTCAGTGACAAAAGGAGAGTTGATCAAGAATATTCAGGGGTATGCTGTTAATACGCTGCTTGCCGGAGTCGCCCTTTCTACTGAGAATGACCTGACGGGAAGTCTCTTTTCCGAAGCAATGCAGGCCTCTCTGCAGCTGTCGGCTACTGCCGAAGTCTCCTCAGGATTGATCTCAGCAGAGACACTCTCCCTTGTAGCCCGCTTTACCGCTGTGGACATCGCAGCCGAAGTATCCAGCTTTTCGGCAAACCTCGCTGCAGCCGGGTTCAGGGATGCCCAGGTACTGAGTATCATCCTAGCCGACTCAAAAGCAGAAATCACCTCCGAGAATCTCAATCGACTGTTGTCGACATACGTGGAACAAATCACGCTGAAACGCACAGGGAGCTTGTCGTCACTCTTTTCAGCAGGCAAGCTACCGGAGTTCAGCCTGCAGGCAACCGGTACCCGCCTCGAGACTGCACCGGCAGAAGGACCCACTGACCTCGGCCTGATGGTCCCGGAAAGTACGCTGACCTTTTTCAACAATCCAACCAAGAAAAGCTACAATATCCTGGTAAAATCAGATAAATCAACTGCCTTCGGTTTTCCTGATGCAGTAACCCGGCTGCTGAGCGAGACCATCACAATGGAGGACTCATCGCTCCTGTTTGAATACAGGAATGCAGCTTCCTTCTCGATCTCAGCCTCATCGGAGGCGATTTCCGGAACAGTGGGGTATCTTTCCGATCCCGGTCGATTTACTCTCGGTACGAACAACCTTCTGTTCCAGCTGAAAGATGGTGGGCTTACGGCAGAATATGGGACGGTCCTCGACCTGTTTGTCGGAAACAGTGTCATCAAGAATCTCTCTGCCCCGCTGCAGGTAGATATTTCTTTTGACAGGGAAAGCGGGGAGCTGCAGACAGATCTGTCGATGCACGAATTTCAGGTTAACGGAGAACAGTACCAGACGGGGTTCACAACACAGGCAGATATGTATCGTGGTGATACAACGATCAACGGAACTGTTGTCAAGGATACCGGAGATTTCCGGGCAACGTACCAGTATGACATCACTTCAGGTACATTGGATACCGTCGTGGAGTTACTTGATTTCCTTCCGGCCAATTACCTGCCGGCAGTGGACCGCTTCGGGGTTTCAGACCTGGGAATGACTGATACACTGAGTCACTTCATAATCGATGGTACGATTACCGCACACATGAGGAACTTCGCCCTTGATGACACTTCCCGTTTCTCGGCAGCCCTGCAGCTGGCAGATTATCACCACAGCCATAAAGATGGAACGTTTCTTGAGTCGATCAATGAAATAACGGCAACACTCACTGCCGGCAGCGGAACGGTGGCCATTGATGAGCTCCTTGTAGTAGCCGATGACTTCTCCTCCCGTACCACCGGATGGATTGCAGCACAGAACGGTTTCGCCGCCCTAGTTGAGAATGAGAATCCGCTGGAACAGCTATCCTATGACCTGCTCAATGATATCGAGCTCACAGGCATTGATCTCACACTGCTTATTGGCAGCGAAGAGGAGCAGGAACTGTCCCTGATGGCCCGGGGAAACAGTGTGTATGACGGGGTTTTCACGCTGACTGTCCCGGAATCACCGGATATAGCCTTTGAGGCAGCCTATCGGCTTGATCCCAATCTTGAAAGTGCGACATGTTCAGGGGATCTGACCTATGGCGACCTTTCACTCCCACTCGCTCTGCTCATTGACTTCCCGGGCAGGGTGCTTAGCTTAAACTCATCTGATGCCAGTATTGGGGTCTTTACTGTCATCATCGACCTCCCTGCAGAAAGCAGCAACCCGATTCAGGGATCGTTTATGGCCGAGGATATGTCCCTGCAGGCATTTACTGCAATCTGGAAAGAGTTTCCCAACCTTTCCGGAGAGGGAGAGTTCACTGTTACCGACCGTACGGAGTGGGCAGTTTATCTTGAAACCGTTACGCTGCAGCAAATAAGCTATAACAACAGAATTCTGCAGGCAGCTGTCAGCAATGCTTCCATATCTCCCAGTTCGATCACGATAGGGGAGCTTACACTTACCGATGCAGTTGACAGACTGTCAGGAAGCGTAGAGCTGCAGTATGACATCAACGATCTCTCAGCCTTCACCGGCAGCGTTACACTGAGCAACCAACTTGAGAGGGTAGCATTGTCGGTCGCCCGAGAAGCTTCGAATGTTGCGATAACTGCAGATATCTCCAATCTCAACCTGCTGCATCTGCCCTTTGATATCGGTCGCGGGGTTGTGGATGGCAGAGCTGAGATTAGGGGAGAGATAACCGATTTCCAGGTCTCGTCGAACCTCCAGATCAGAGAAGGCGAACTTTCAGGCGAGCAGTATTCCGGAATCATGGAGGTTGCTGCAGATAAGGAGCGGATTGAGATCCGGAACTTCAACGGCTACTATGCAGGTAATTCGGTGACAGATTTCTCCCTTGAGTACAACTACCGCACCGGTACGGTATTCAGCAGCAGCTACGGGGATTTCTCCACAGAAGGTGGGGATTTGACTTTCAATCTCGATCTGTCCACCGATATTGCCCCGATTGATTCTATCCTTGACCTCTCAGTACGAAGACTGCTGGCCAGTGATCTGGAGATTCATGCGGAATTTTCGGATATTGCACTTGGCGGAGAAGCACTTCTTGATCTCTTCACTGCTACAATATGGAAAAGAGGCAGCACCTTCTCGCTGCTCGGCGGTCCTGAGGATTCCATCGCGTTGACCCTTAAACCCGATGGTGTGCTGACTGCTGAAATCGGGAAGGTGAGTGATAATCCGCTCCCAATCTCATTTCTTCTCACCGGAACGCTGCAATCAGGAAATATTGATGCAGTCCTTGATGAGATTGAGTTCAACCTCACCAGTCTTAATGTCATGTTCCAAAATCCGAGATATCTGCAGTTCACCTCGGGTGATGTCTATGGAACGCTTCAAGTTACTGGGACCCTCACTGATCCCGATTTCTATGGTGAGATGTTCTGTGATGTAGCCACAGGGAGATCCGATCTGCTTCCAGATGAGATCGTGGCCGAGCATGTTACCGCCTCTATCAGTGAAAAGTCACTCTATGTTCTCCCATTCTATGCCAGGACCAGCGGTAACTTTGTGAAGGTGAACGTGGAGTCGGAGATAGAGTATGTAATACCCCGTATGTACCATGTGACGTTGACCATCCCGAGAAATGCCACCCAACCGATAAGCGAGAACTTCCAGATGATCGGAATGGAATATGACGGAAGGGTATCTGGTAGGGTGGACTTTATCGGGAACCGTCTAGATCTGCTGATACAGGGGGATCTTGATCTCACCGATGCAGTTATCAGCATGAGCCCTGAGGGTCGGGTGCTGAACCAGAATTACCGGATGATGGTTTCTGCCGATCTCAGGCTCACCACTGGAAAGAACGTCACTGCGGTTCTGCCCACACTGGATCTTCCAATCATAACTGCTACGGTGGCAGAAGAACAGAACCTCTCAGTCGACTACAATGCCCGCAACCGGAACTACACCGTTGTCGGCAATCTGGAGATTCTTGGAGGTGAGATTCTCTATTTCCAGCGCAGTTTCTTTATAACGGACGGGTTGCTCAAGATCAACGAGAATCAGGCTTCCCGGTTTGACCCGTTGATAACACTTGATGCCAAGCTGCGCGATTTCGACAGAAACGGGGAGAAAATTGATATTTTTCTCGATATCAACAATGACCCGGTTAGCTCTTTCACGCCCATACTCAGCTCGAAACCTTCCAGGCCGCTGGAAGATATTGCTGCGATCCTGGGAAGCAACATAGTTCCCACAACCGGAGGCTCCTCAGGGACAACCTCCTCAGCGGTAGCTTTTGCCTCTCTCGCCTCCGACGTCATACAGCAACTGGGCATTCTGGATATCGATCCGATCTCAGATTTCGAGCATGTTGTACGTAACGCTTTTCAATTGGATTTGTTCTCCATAAGAACACAGGTATTTCAGAACTTCATTCTTGATACTTTGGCCGTTTCCAATACCCAGCTGTTGTCAATCAATCCAATTGCACGATATCTTGACAATACCACGGTTTTCTTGGGAAAGTATATCAACAATGATCTATTCCTGCAGGCCATGCTGCATCTTACGGCCAATGACAGGTATGGGCCTGGATTATTCATGACGGATGATCTCAAACTGGATGTTGAGGTCAGTGTCGAGTGGGATAATCCGTTGTATGATCTGAGGCTGTCAACGCAGCCCGAAGGTTTGCAGCCATATCAGCTGTTTGATGCGCTGACGATTGGTGTTTCCTGGAGTTTTTCATTCTGAATGTATGTATGAGGGTATATATGTATAAAAAAATAGTTATTGTCTCTGCTGTTCTCCTGCTGCTTGCTGCTGTGGTCTATTCCCAGGAAAAACCCGCTTCCCAGTGGTGGCTCGACAAACCGATCTTCAGTATCAAGTTTGAGGGTCTCAACCATGCCGATCCTGAAGTGCTCAGAGGCATAACCAACAAATATCTCGGTAAGAACTATACGAACGAACTTTTTGCCGCAATGCAGAATGAACTGTTCGACACGCAGTTTTTTGCCTACTTTTCTGCTCAGGCTGAGAGGGGGGGTGATTCTGGTGAAGACCTGGTAATTATCTTCACCTTCGTGGAGCTGCCCGTCATAGAAGAGCTGCTCATTACCGGATATTCAAACCTTGATGAAGCTGATATCCTTGATGTGATCACCATCGGAAAGGACTCATTTGCCACTAGCGCGAAGATCAAGGAGTCGGAGGCAGCCATACGCGAGCTCTACCTCTCCAAGGGATTTACCTCTGTAGAAGTTGTCAGCAGCATCGAGTCCAATACCGACGAGAACACAATCACCCTTGAAGTGACAATTACTGAAGGGCTGCAGTCAAAGATTGCCGAGATTCTCTTTGAAGGCAACCAGCAGTTTTCAGATAATACCCTGCGCAGAGTGATCTCCTCCAGAAAACAATCTCTTTTCAATCAGGGAAATTACATCGAGGCAACAATTGAAGAGGATAAGAGTGCCATTCGTACCTACTATCAGGAGCGTGGATATGTCGACGCTGTGGTCACGGATGTCATAATCACTGATTTCGATGAAGAGAATGCCGATACAAGTAAGAATAAGCTCTCCATTACGTTTGTCATCGCTGAGGGGGAAGCTTGGAGTTTCGGCGGAATAGAGATCAACGGTAATGCGGTCATTTCAGATGAAGAACTCTCTTCCGTGATCACTCACAGAGTCGGTCGACCGCTTAATACCATTCTTATCCAGCAGAATATTTCAGAGATAGCAAAGCTCTACTGGAATGATGGATATGTTGCCAGCAATGTGAATACCGAAGAGCAGCGCAATTATGACGACAACTCCATCTCATATACCATCACGATTGTCGAGGGTAACCAGTCTACGGTTGAGGATGTTATCATCACCGGGCAGGAGCGCACCAAGGACTTTGTCCTCTATCGCGAACTCGTCATCAATCCCGGTGATATCTTCAGCATAGACAAGCTGTTTTCCAGTATGCAGAATATCTACAACACTGGAATCATTGAGGATGTGACCTATGATATTCTCTACGGTACAGATGAGGACAGTGTTGTCGTGCAGCTGACCGTTTTGGAGTCCAACAAGGTTGATCTGGAGTTCGGGGCAACTTTCGGGGGTACTGATGATTTTCCCGTATCCGGTTTCTTCTCATGGACGGACAAGAACTTTCTCGGTAACGGGCAGGATTTCTCAATTTCACTGAATATATCGCCTTCGGCCCAGACGCTTAATTTCTCTTTTCAGGAGTCCTGGCTGCTCAACCAGCGGTGGAATGGCGGGATTTCACTCTCTGCAGGGCATTTCAACAAGACAAATATCTTGCAGGATGCCACCGGCATAATCTTCGATAAAGATGATTATCTTGATGGTACTGCCGCTCCTGATCCATACAACAGCTATGAAGAGTACCAGAATGCCATCTCTTCCGGATTAACCATACCTGAATCATCTCTGATGTCATATGACCAATATCAGTTTGCCCTGGGACTTACCACAGGATACACCTTTCATACCGAGGCAGGCCGCATCTCACTGGGCGGTAACACCTCGATTTCCCTCTCGATGATTCAATATGACGATTCACTGTACCGACCCTACAATCCGCTGATACGCGGCAACCTGAACACCTGGCAGTTTACCAACAAAGTCGGCCTTACCGTGAGCTGGGACGGTCGTGACCTTATTGAGAATACCACCACCGGTTTTCTCATTCAGGATTCAATAAGCTATGCCGGAGGTATTCTTGGCGGAACCTCTAATTTCATCAAGAACTCCCTCAACCTGGCCGCATACGCAACTATCTTTGAGATACCGAACGAAGATAATCCGATTAAGGGTGTGCTGGCAATATCTTCATCGCTAGCCCATATCCTTCCTCAGTACTACAATAACGAAGGTACCTGGGAGTGGGGAATCGGTGCTACACAGGCTGACAAGCTCTATATTGACGGCATGAATATTGCTCGGGGCAGTGACAC
>CAZSBC010000164.1:0-7015 GCA_964605195.1 uncultured Spirochaetales bacterium
CAGGTGGATTCAGATCACTGTAACCCCGAAAATAGGTAGATGCCTCGTACTTTTAAAGCTGTTTTTCTGCTATAATGCACTGTATGAGGGAGCTTATATGGATATATTACCGCATGGATTGTATGAGAACCTGCATACCGAAGAGCTGCATGAAACACTCCGGGATACAGCGCAGCTGGATCTTGCCGTCTGGAAACGGTGTGAGATCAATGAACTAATAAGATATGTCAGTATTGAGTTTTCAAGAAAATTCACAGAATACCTGAACAGATATCTGGATGTGGGGAAACATGCCAGAAACAGCACGATGCATGATTCCCTGGCAGCTATGCACCGGGACGGAATCATGACAGATATATTGAACATGCTGCATCCGGTAAAGGATGAACTTCTGCATGAGATCAGGCAATTCTCACATACATCCCCGAGTCCAAGGCCTGATACGCCCCTGGCCTTTTCGGCGCTTTTCACCGGCACGGCACGTACGCCGTCGCTCATTTCTCAGCTTCAGAAGGAGTTTGAGAGCTGTGACCAGGCGGAATGGCTGGTTTCCTTCATTAAACTGTCCGGCCTGAACCCCCTGATGCCTGCCTTGCGGAGGTTCACCGCTGTCCCGCTGCCAGGGGGTGAATCCCGACTGAAAGTTGCAACCACTTCATATATGGGAGCAACCGACATCAAGGCTGTTGAGCGGCTGATGGATCTTGATAATACCGATATCAGGTTATCTCTCGATACAAAGCGAACCCGCCTTCATGCCAAGGCCTTCATTTTTCATCGCCATTCGGGATACGGTACAGCCTACATAGGTTCGGCAAACATCTCCAGGTCGGCCTTGAATGAGGGGCTTGAGTGGACTGCCAAAGTAAGTCAGTCCGAGACACCTCACCTGTGGGAACATGTGGTTGCTGCCTTTACGTCACACTGGGAGGATGAGAGTGAGTTCATCCCCAATAGTGATACAGCCTTTTCACAGTTCAAGGCATCTCTCAAGAATGAAAGGGCGCTTGACACACGGAATGCCTCTGTTGTTCCCCTGTTCAACCCAACCCCTTATCTGTTTCAGCAGGTCATTCTTGATGATATTGCTGCAGAACGGGCTGCCGGAAAGAACAGGCACCTGATCATTTCAGCTACGGGAACCGGAAAGACCATGGTTGCCGCCTTCGATTATGAGCGGTTTGCCGGCCAGGCGGGTGGCGGCTGGCCGACGCTGCTCTACATTGCCCACCGGGAGGAGCTGCTGGAACAGGCCCTGATAAGTTTTAGGCAGGTGCTTGGGGACAGCGGTGATTTCGGGGAGCTGCTGACCGGGAATCATGATCCACGGGAGTATACGCATCTTTTCTGCACGGTACAGAGCTGGAACTCCCGCAGGCTGAGTGAGTTCCCGACAGACCACTTTGCCTATGTAGTACTGGATGAGGCCCATCACGGTCCTGCGGCGAGTTATCAGCGATTGATACGTCATGTGGAACCCCAGTCACTGCTGGGACTGACAGCCACACCCGAGCGGGCAGACGGGAGGAACGTACGTGATGATTTCGATGGGCTCTACACCCATGAGCTTCGCCTGGCAGAGGCGGTAGAGCGCGCTCTCCTCGTGCCGTTTCACTACTATGGCGTTCCGGACTTACAGGGTATCGATCTTTCAACAGTTTCCTGGAAACTCGGGAGATATGATCCGGACGGATTGAATGCTTTGTTTGCAGAGAATACCGGCCGTGCCAACTGGGTCCTGAGGGAGGTGGATAGGTATATTGCTGATACGGCGATGATGCGGGGGCTGGGATTCTGCGTCAGCAAGTGCCATGCGGAGTTCATGGCATCCAGGTTTTCGGCTGCCGGGATTCCTGCACAGGCTCTCACGAGCGATTCAGGCAGGATTCTCCGCAAGAGCGTCATCAGGCAGCTGCGGCTGCGAAGTATCAATATCATCTTTACCGTTGACCTCTTCAATGAGGGGGTGGACATTCCTTTTGCCGATACGCTGCTGTTTCTGCGCCCGACCGAGAGTCTCACCGTATTCCTCCAGCAGCTCGGGCGCGGCCTTCGTCTGCATAAGGGGAAGACGCATGTGACGGTCCTCGACTTTGTTGCCCCGCAGGGGAGGGAGTTTGATTTTGTTTCTCGGTTCAGAAACCTGAGCATGCATCCGGGAGACCGTATGGACCGACAGATTGATGCCGGGATGCCCTTCGTCCCAACCGGTTGCTTCATTCACCTGGAGAAGAAGGTCCGAGAAATTGTTCTGGATAATATCACGGCCAGCACGAACCGGTTGAGGGGAAAGAAATTCATCCAGGAATTCCGGGAGATGGTTTCCAGGTT
The DNA here is from genome assembly GCA_964605195.1 of uncultured Spirochaetales bacterium. Classification (GTDB taxonomy): domain Bacteria; phylum Spirochaetota; class Spirochaetia; order JABMQR01; family JABMQR01; genus CAZSBC01. The sequence continues at coordinate 2,332 of CAZSBC010000164.1, forward strand.
GGGCGACGGTATCACCATGGATGATATGCTTGACTGGTTCCATATCAGCAGCCCAGATGCAATCTACCAGAATGGGTTGCCGAGTGATCTCATAGCTGCTGAGGGGAAGCATGGAAGATGGTATGGTAAGCCAACCGAAAAATCTTTCGATATAAAAACAGGCCTTCGCAAACTGCTTCTGCTTGATGATACCTTCCTGGTTCATGCGTTTTACCGCTATCTGGCTAAGCAGGATCCGGCTGATCAGCGGCTGCTCAATGTGTTTCATGCCACGCTGTGGAAGCGTGAAAACAGGAAGCGCACCTCCCGGCCTGGTGACGGGACCATCGCGGATGTGGATGCATACCTCAGGAATCACCCGGGGCTGCGCCGTGACCTGCTTGACCTGTTCGACTGGCTGCTGCGTGAAACTCCTCCCGCAAACAGCAAACGGTTTCCCAAGACCGGTGAACTGCGGCTGCATGCCGCATATTCGCGCGATCAGATCTTTACTATGCTGGGACTGGGCACCTTCGAGAAGCCTAAGATGTCCCGTGAGGGGATCTATCATCATGCCGGGATGAAGTGTGACCTCTTTTTTGTCGATATAAACAAGGAGGAATCTGATTTTTCTCCGACAACGATGTATGAGGATTATGCCGTGACAGACAGCAGGTTTCACTGGCAGAGCCAGTCCACCACAAGTGAAAGCTCAGAAACCGGGCAGCGTTATATTCACCACAGGGAGAGAAACTATACGCCCTTTCTCTTTTTCCGTGAACATAAGAGGCTGGCTAACGGATTGACCACGCCCTATTTCTTTGCCGGCCCCTTAAGATATTTACGGCATGTGGGATCAAAGCCCATGTCGATTCTCTGGGAGCTGGAGGTCCCGCTGCCTACCCGCGTGCTGAAATGGGCCAGGAGGGTAGGATGAGAGTTCTCTCTGCTGATACCGGAATATCGTACTTTTGTTGGTGCATTGCTGTGAATAGATCGGTCAGCTTCGCGGTGGATCAGAAGTCCTATGTTGAATAGCTACAGCAAGCCGATTGATAACCAGCCTGAAAGCAACAATATACAAAGTAATCCCTCTGCAGAGCCTGGAGGCTTCAGAACACGGATCTCCTCCGGATTCCAAGCAGCATCAGTGCAGAGGCAGCCAGCCCAAGCAGCAGTATGATTGCGAAGATCACTGCCTCACCGGTTGCCGGAGGCGTGCCTTCGATCGTCATCACGATCATCATAGCTATCAGGGCCAATCCCATTGTCAGCATCTTCATGAGCAGTATCGCTGCCAGCTTGAAGCCGAGGGGGGCACTTTTAAGAAGCAGGATACCTGTTATTGCTGCAGTGGGGACGATAATCGCAAGATCATTGGCCTGGATGACCAGGGTAGCGTAATGATCCAGCCCTGCTGCCGGAATGGAGTAATTGAGTGTTGGGATGATTTTCCCGAGCCAGAGCAGGGCCAGCACCGCTCCCATGAAGATGAGATAGATTCCGATAGTCCTCCTCGGGAAAGTACTGGAAAGGGCTTGCTGGATCCTGCGGGCATCAATGGTACTGAAAGCAGTAATGAATCCGAACAGCGACAGGGAGAACAGGAGCACGTAGAGCAGAAACAGCGGATTGTAGAAACTCAGGTATGAATAGGAGCTGTAGGTATAGAGAAAATATCCCAGGCTTCCGGCATGGACCAGCTGACCCCGGAGGGATCGTTTTCTCATCAGCAACCAGCCAGACAGCAGCAGGGGGATCCCGACGAGAAGGGTGATGATATCCTGTCCACGGGCCTGCGCTCCGTACGATAACGAGTCGTTACGGTATATGCCGCTGCCGTACAGCTGTATCTGCTCACCATAAAGATTGGTGAAAACTGTGCCTGCATCTGCGGGGCTTGCAGAGACCCCGATGACTGCAGCAGCACCGGCTCCCAGTATGATAAGCAGGGTTACCCACTGTAAGATTTTGTTGTTCATGCTGACCATCCTTTTATAGGTGATATTCGGACAACAGTTTACATGTTTATGCACAGATGGAGAACATGGGATGGATAATTTCTCCCTAAAAATCCAGTCTGGCAGCATATTCACGGAATATCGTATTACAATTTTTGGGTGAGGGTTGCAACTACGCTGAAGAGGGCTTATGGCAGTGGGAGCCGATCCCCGGGGAAGTTCCGGGATCTGTGGTGCGCGTCAGGGTTCTCCCTGAAAGAGCCCGGGCTTTGAGTCTGTAGGGGATATTTGACTTCAGCGTTGATACGGCGCTGAATGCGTCTGGATTACACAGAGGGTTGTATCTCCAGTCTTGAGATAACTGCTAGCGCAGGCCTTCCCTCAGCGGGTTACTCATTTCACGCCAGAGCAGCTTATCTGCCTTTGGAACAAATCCCATTCTGCTCGATATCTCCTGGGCGGTATACCTGATTCCGGCGGAATAGAGCTCGAGTTTCTCCCCGACAATTTCCCTGTCGGTTCCGGAGATGCTGCAGGAGGCAAACGGCTCCCCCCGTTCGTTGAAAATTGGAGCTCCCAGGCAGAAGGTGCCCTCTTCATGCTCCGAAGCATCTATGGCAAACCCGCGTGAGCGAGTCACCGCCAGGTCGTCAATCAGACGCTCTAGAGAGGTTATGGTGTGTTCGTTGAACTCCGGCATACCGGATACCATGACAATCTTCCTGACTTCAGCTTCTGGAAGATAGGCCAGAATGGCTTTACCTACGGAGGTGCAGTGCATCGGCATACGGTCCCCGACGGCGGTCCGGGCAAGGAGGCGATGAGTGGATTCGATGGCATAGATATAGAGGCAGTAGGCCCCGTTCTGTACTGTCAGGTAGATCGATTCACCGCAGAACTCACCCAGTTCACGCAACAGGGGAGCCGCCCGATCCCGCAGCTGCACATTCACCCTGACTGACTGAGTCATGGGAATGATGGCAGTTCCGAGTGAGTAGAGGCCTGCAGTATTCTGTTCAACGAACTCCTTTGACAACAGGGTTTTCAGGATAGTATGAACTGTTGTCTTCGGGTATTGCAGCTGAGCGCTGATTTCAGCAAGGCTCAGCTCGGGCCTGTCGGGCGAGAACAGTTCCAGGATTTCGATTGCTTTCAGTACGGATCCGATCATCTCAGTAGTATCTCCATTTGTTTTTCAGTGCATTGTCCTTATGTTCGACAATAAGGAATGCCATTCAGACCATTGACATATTTCCATTAGATGGTATAATGTTTGTATAACAAGAACATCGTACTATAATATAGAACGATTGTCAAGGAGGAAATAATGAAAATGGTAAGAATCGCTTCAATCATGATGGTCCTGGCAATGCTTGGAGGCACGCTTTTTGCCCAGGCTGCAGAAGAGAGTGATGAGGTTGTTACACTGACATGGTCGTCTGCTGGAGTCCCGGCAGATGCGCATACTATGGCAATGATGGAGTTTGAAAAAGAGGTTGAACGCCTCTCTGGAGGACAGATCCAGGTAGATGTATATCACTCAGGACAGCTCTTTACCCAAGAGGGTGAAAAGACTGCGTTGAAAAGGGGAGTCCTAGATATGGCATATCTGGATGCTGCCTGGCTGTCAAATGAATTGCCCTATCTCTCAATGCTGGGTGCAGTTTACACCTTTTCAGGATATGAACACATGACAACTGTGATGAATGGTGAAATCGGTGATGCGATATTCGATGATATTGCAGATAATACCGGAGTTCGCCCTCTTGCTGCTTTCTATCTTGGAACGCGTCAGTTGAATCTGAGGGATATCGGCAGAGAAGTACGCACGCCTAAAGATATGGAAGGGGTGAAGCTGAGAACCCCGAACAGTCCTGCATGGATAGCTCTGGGAAAGGCATTGGGTGGGAATCCTACACCAATGAGTTTTAATGAAGTATACCTCGGTCTTAAGACAGGAGCTATTGATGGACAGGACAATCCACTCCCAACTGATAAAAATGCAAAGTTCTATGAAGTAACAGACTATATCATCCTTACCGATCACGTAGTGGGTGCTGTATGGCCAACGATTAATGAAGAAAAGTGGCAGGGATTGAGTGATGAACAGCGGGGATGGATTATTCAGGCCCTGGAAACCGCCCGAAAAGCTTGTGACGAGAGAAATATTGCTGCAGAAGCTGAATTGGTCGATTTCTTCAGATCTGAGGGAATGACAGTAATTGAAGATCCTGATAAGAGTGCTTTTGCGGAGTATGCAAAATGGTCCTATCAGAATGAGAGCCCGGATATATCTGAACCCTGGGATTGGGAATTGTATGATAGAATTCAGGCAATGAAATAGTAAATTGTTGATCATAATCAGAGCAGGCATCTCGGATACATTCAGTATACGGATGCCTGTGATCTTTAGAGGAGATGATACCCATTATGGTGCCTAGAGCAGTTCACAGATTTTTGCAGATATCAGCTGATATTGTGGAGATTTATATACCTAGCATGACATTTGTTGGGATGTTTGTCGCATTCATCGTACAGATTTTCTTCCGTTATGCCTTGAATAATCCCCTGACTTGGCCATATGAGATAACGGTATTCGGTTTTATGTGGACCGCTCTCTTCGGGGCTCTCTATGCAAAGAGAAAGAACAGCCACGTGAAATTCACGCTGATATATGACCACCTCACTCCCATGAAGCAGTTGATCATCAGGCTGGTTGGAAACAGCCTTATCTGTGTATCATT
>CAZSBC010000165.1:0-6933 GCA_964605195.1 uncultured Spirochaetales bacterium
AGCTCTTCATCTGCTGCGTGCCGTTCTACGCTAAATAACTCTTCAGCTCCTGCGTTATGACAGCAATCTTATTGCGGTTGCTTGCCTCCATATTATCAGATTCCGGGGGAGAAGTCACATGGATATAGAATTTAATCTTTGGCTCAGTACCGCTGGGCCGGACTATCAGCTTACTGCCTTCAGAAAAACGGCAGATTACCACATCGGCAGCGGGAAGACCCATGGAACGATCGCTTTTCAGGTCGATGACCTCACTGATACCGAGACCTCCGATGGATGAAGGCGTTTCATGGCGGAAACGCTGCATGATCTTCTCAATCCGTTCCCTGCCGGCGGCTCCCTGAAAGCTCTGTGAAAGCACTGCTTCGTCATAGCGGCCATAGGTATTCCGGATCTCCTCAAGACGTTCTGACAGCGATTTACCGTTATTGGTATACCACAGCAACATCTCAATGGCTACGACAGCTGCTGAAACAGCGTCCTTGTCGCGTACCTGATCATGGATGAGGTATCCGAAACTCTCTTCAGCCCCGAAAACAAAGAGCTCACCACGCTCATTCCCGATATCCATCTGTTCGGCGATATACTTGAACCCCGTAAGGGTATCACGACAGGCCACTCCGTTATCTTCGGCAAGCCTGCGAAGCAGATCGGTGGTCACCAGACTCTTGACACAGAACAGTTGTCTCTCCTCTCTCTCAGCCTTCCGTTGCTGCATGATATAGTCTCCGAGCAGCACCGCAATCTGATTACCGGTAAGCAGCAGATAGGGCTTTCGATCATCAGCATCTGCAATGGCGATACCGAGCCGGTCTGCATCTGGATCGGTACCGAGAACGAGAGCAGCGCCGATCTCACGCCCCTTCTCCAGGGCCATTTTCATCGCATCCGGCTCTTCGGGATTGGGCATGACCACTGTCGGGAAATTACCGTCAGGCTCCTCCTGCTCAGCCAGAACGGTAACCGGGAAGTGCAGCCTTTCACAGATCTTCCGCACCGGAAGATTCCCTGAGCCGTGAATTGGTGTGTAGAGAACCCTGCAGCGTTCCTGCAGTTCACTATCCTGAAACAGCGACTGATGGAAGAGCCGTGATAGTACGGCCTCATAGTAAGGTTCATCATCCTCCGAACCGAGCCACCTGAACGTTCCCCGGGCCTGTGCCTCATCAAGGGCAAGCCTTCTGATGACAGGCTCCTGCTGCAGCTTGCCTACCTCTTCGATTATGCGGGCATCGTGGGGAGCGATGATCTGTCCGCCACTTTCCCAGTACACTTTGTAGCCGTTATACTGGGGCGGATTGTGGCTGGCGGTGATCACTATGCCGGCTGTGGCATTCAGCCTGCGGACCGCATAGGATAGCAGCGGGACGGGCCTGAGGCTGTCATAGAGCATCACCTGTACACCGTTTCCACAGAAAACTTCTGCTGCAGCCCTGGCGAAATCTTCAGAATAATTGCGTGAATCATACGCAATCACCACACTGGATCCACTCTCCTCCCCGATATCTGCAAGGTAGTTTGCGATTCCCTGGGTCACCAGCTGTACCACAAAGGGATTCATCCTGTTCAGCCCGCCGCCTATGACACCCCGCATACCTGCTGTACCAAACTCAAGATCGGTATAGAAGCGATCCTCTAGCTCAGCTGTATCATCACGTTCCATGACGGCAAGCAGGTCACTGCGGAATCTTTCATCCTGCTCATTATCAAGATAGAAGCTTATTCGTTGCTTTATGTTGCTCTGTAGCATAGCTACCCCCTGTTTCCATCATACCCTATTTTCACGGCAGATCAACCGATTTCACGGAGCAGGATACCCTCGAGCTCCGCAACCGAGGAGACCAGCGGGGCACACCCGTCGGCACGGAGCTCCCCGGCAGTCCTGAACCCCCAGCTTACGGTGACTGAATGGCATCCGGCAGCCTTTGCCGTCCGGAAATCTACGGAAGTGTCGCCAATCATCAGCGTCTCCCCTGGCCCGGCTCCCATACGATCCATCAGATAACGAGTCGCCTCCGGAGCGGGCTTGAGCGGAAACCGATCACTCTTTCCGAGAACTTCGGTAAACAGCGTTGTATGGTCGGGAAAGAAGTGTTCGATGATTCTCTCAGTAAGGTCATGCAGCTTGTTGGAGTGAACCGCAACAGGAATACCGGCCCGGTGCAGTCCGTTTATTATCTCCGGCATCCCGGCATAGGGTACCGTAAACTTGGTAGGATTGGCGGAATAGCTGTTCACCATGGCCTGCATCATCTGTTGAAGCTCTGCAGCAGGTATTGGAACAGCAGTGCACCTGCTCAGGGCACTCTCCATGGCATGTTTCAGGCCGTTTCCAACGAAGTGCCGGAACTCCCCGCTGGTAAACTGCCGTAATCCCCTTGCTCTGAAAACGCTGTTGAATGCTGCTGTGATATCGGGCAGGGTATCAAGTATGGTCCCGTCCATGTCAAAAATTACCGCCCGTATGTATCGTTGTCTGTTCCCCGTTGTTGAAGCCATCACCACCCTCACAGCTCTCTTTTCATGCCTATTGGGGTTAATCTACGTTGCTTTCATAATTTCTGTCAAGGCTGGTGACGTAACGCAGGCATTGGTGTATGATATCCTAACCATACTGATGTGCAGGGAGATGCCATGTCTGACAAACCTTCAGTTGCCATTGCAGCCTGTTCCACCTATACCGCTGATGATCTCGACCGTGCCGTTTCTGCAGTCTGCTACGAATCTGGTTTTCCGAAGGTCCAGGGAAAGCATGTCCTGGTGAAACCGAACATCCTTTCCGACCAGCCCCCCGATAAGGCCGTCACGACCCATCCTGAGGTGCTTCGTGCCGTTATCGGCTTTCTGCAGCAGCTGGGTGCCACCGTCTATGTTGGAGACTCCCCGGCTCTGCAGAGGTCTTCGTTCACCGGTGAACTGTCAGGCCTGCGAACCGTAAGTGACGAGATGGGTGCCTGCTGGCTTGATTTCACCTCCGCTTCCGTGAAACTCCCCTCCAGGGGATCTCAGCGCAGCAGGGCATTCACCGTAACAGCTCATGTGGAGCAAATGGACCTGATCATATCCCTGCCGAAGATGAAGACTCACCAGCTGATGTATATGACTGGTGCCGTGAAGAACATGTTCGGCCTGATCCCCAGCCTGGCCAAGAGCCCTTACCACCTCAGGTGCCCGGGGAGAGAGCAGTTTGCATCCATGCTGCTGGATCTCTATGAAACTGTCACGCCTGAGTACTCCATCATGGATGCTGTCACCGCTATGGAAGGTCCGGGACCCAACAGCGGGTATTCAAGGCATGTCGGCTACTTACTCGGTTCCCGTGATGCCCTGGCACTCGACTATACTGCCGCCCTGATGATGCAGTACGACCCCGAACTGCTGCCCCAGTTTTCGGTAGCCCGCAAACGTTCCCTGCTCACCTTCGCCTCATCAGAAGAGATCCGCTATCCGCTGCTGCCGGTCTCCGATTGCCTGATTCCCGGATTCATCACGATCCCCCCGGAAATGCGCAGGGGCCTGCTGAAAACTGCAATGGGATTTCTTGCCAACAGACGCCGCATCCAGAAAAAGGAACCGAAGCCCCTCTTCAATCCCGACATCTGCACCCTCTGCGATGCCTGTGTTGAAATCTGTCCGGTTTCTGCGCTGCATAACAGCACTTCGCAGATCATTGTCGACTACCGTTCCTGTATCCGCTGTTACTGCTGTCATGAAATCTGCCCAGTGGATGCAATAACCATCGAACAGCGGGAGGCCCGATGAATATCTCACCATATCTTATCAGCATCATTTTTACCCTTGTACCAGTATTTGAGCTGCGTGGTTCTCTACCCTATGCCTATTTTCAGGGTATACCGATCATCCAGGCATATCTGATAACTGTGGCTGCGAATGCACTGGTTGCACCGCTGCTCCTCATCTTTCTCAGATACTTCCACAGGCTCTTCTGGAATTGGAATTTCTACCGCCGCGTCTTTACTGCTTCAGTTGAACGTGCCCGCATGCGCCTGGAACCTAAGATCAGAAAATTCGGTTACTTGGGAGTCATGCTCTTTGTGGCAGTACCCCTCCCGATCACCGGAGCATATACCGGCACCCTCGGAGCATGGATTCTCGGTCTTGATACTAAGCGGATCATTCTTGCAGCCGCAGGCGGGGTAATTATTTCTGGGCTGATCGTCTCTGCCATACTTCTGGCCGGAACCCAGACCCACTCCATCTTCATCACAATTATTGATTGAACATACATATTCAGGAGTACACAGTAATGACACTTGCTTTGGACACCGTACTTAATCCTGAACAGGCCGCCGCCTCACGGTACCTCGACGGACCGCTGCTGATCATAGCCGGAGCTGGATCCGGTAAGACACGCATGCTCACCTATCGCATAGCCTATATGCTGGCCTCAGGAATTGACGAGTCGGCCATCCTGGCACTCACCTTCACCAACAAGGCAGCCGGGGAGATGCGTACAAGAATCGAAGCGGTACTCGGACAGAGTACCAGCAGGCTTACGGCAACGACCTTCCATGCCTTCGGGCTCTCAATCCTCAAACGGTACGGAACCCTCATCGGCTATCGCCCAAACCTTACCATCTATGACCAGCAGGATGCAGCCTCCCTGCTCAAGGCTACACTTCGCGAGATGGGTATGGATCCTGCAGAAATAGACCTCTATGCCCTTGCACAGGGGGTATCACAGGTCAAGACCACCGGGAATGCACCAGCAATGGGAGCGGTCAATCTAGCTGCCGTGACAGAAGAGTACAACGACCACCTGATGCTCTACAACGCCTGCGATTTTGATGATCTCATCATGCAGCCGCTGCGTCTGTTCTCCGGGTTTCCCGCTGTCCTTGAATACTACCGTAATCGCTTCCGCCATATTCTCGTTGATGAGTTTCAGGACACCTCCATGCAGCAGTATGAAATTATCCGGTATCTTTCCGCAGAGCATCGCAACATCTGCGTGGTTGGTGATGACGACCAGTCAATATACTCCTGGCGTGGAGCCGACTATCGCAATATAACAAAATTCGAGCAGGACTTCCCCGAGTGTCTTGAGATCCGGCTTGAACAGAATTACCGCTCAACCGGCACTATTCTTACGGCAGCCAACACGCTGATCAGGAACAACCTGCAGCGCAAGGACAAGCAGCTGTGGACGGGCAATAACTCGCAGTCCGGAACCATTGCCCTCCACTATCCCGGGGATGAGCATGAAGAGTCCGACTTCATCAGTGAGAAGATCAGGGAACTGCGTTTCCGTGACCAGCTGCGATACAATGATTTCGGAGTACTTGTACGAACCAACTCCCTGCTCACCCAGCTGGAACAGGCCTTCCTCTCCTCCGGGATCCCCTACAAAGTCTCCGGGGGCATGAGTTTTTTCCAGCGGAAGGAGATCAAGGATGTCATCTCCTACCTGCGGGTGCTGCTGAACCCCGATGATGATATGTCACTACTGCGGATCATGAACACTCCCCGGCGCGGTATAGGCAGGAAGACCCTTGAACAGTTCAGATCCTACTCAGAGCAGCATGCCTGCTCCCTCTTCTCAGCAATAACCGCCTATGCCCATGCAGAAGATGCCGCCATAAGCGCAGCGGTTACCCTGAAGGCTTGTGAACTCATTGAGCTGATTGAGCAGCACCGCCGCGAACTCAGGAAAAGCCGTAATGCTGCGGCAGCAACCGAGGGTCTGCTCCTTGATATCGGTTACCGCAATCACATCATTGCAGAGCACCAGTCCAATGAATCCCTTGCCCGATGGAAAATCGGGAACATTGACCTCTTTCTTTCCATCATCAGGGATTGGGAGCGCAATCCCGACAATCACGACCGTTCCATCTACACCTTTCTGCAGAACATCAGCCTCAGTGGACGTAACGAACCTGATCAGGAGGAGGGCAAGGTCAATCTCATGACCATCCATGCTGCCAAGGGACTTGAATTCCATACCGTGTTCCTGGCGGGTGTGGAGGATCATATCATTCCCCATCGCAGGGCAATTGAGGAGTCTGCTGACAACCTTGAGGAGGAGCGCCGGCTCTTCTATGTCGCTATCACGAGAGCAGAGGTGAATCTCTATATAACCAGTTGTCTTACCCGCAACTTCATGCGGGAACGGATTGAGACAGTGCCTTCAAGATTCATCGCGGAGCTTCCATCACATCTCCTTGAGCAAGTTGCCGAGGATACTGTTGTAGAAGCTGACAGGGCAAAGGACTTCTTCTCACAACTGCGCAGAGAGATGGCACAGAAAGAGTGAATGAGATATACTTTTCAAACAGGCAGTGACTGCAGCCTGGCAACTTCAGGAGGTTGGCAATTGACATCCATACGGGTTATCATCACCGGGGGGACGTTCGACAAGGAGTATGACGAACTTGCCGGGGCTCTCACGTTCCGTGATACACATCTGCCTGAAATCTTCAGGTTTGTACGCTGCACCGTTCCGCTGCAGCTGGAAATCAATCAGTTGAAGGACAGCCTTGATATGAGCGCAGCCGACCGGGGAAGAATCCTGGAATCCTGCCGGGAATCAGCTGAAGAACAGATTATTGTCATCCACGGCACCGATACGATGGTCGAAACAGCTGATCTCCTCGGCAGATCCTCCCTCGATAAGCGGATCGTGCTTACTGGTGCCATGGTGCCTTACTCAATCAGGAATTCCGATGCACTGTTCAACCTCGGTACTGCCGTCGCTGCCGTGCAGCTTGTAGACACCGGTGTCTATATCGTCATGAACGGCAGAATCTTCTCCTGGGATGCAGTGGAAAAAGATTATGCCCGTGGTCTCTTCACGGATCGCGATTGTGCAATCAGGTAAAAGCTGCCGGGTACTAGAACCATTGCATTAATTCCTACAATAATGTAGGTTATGGTATGCAGGAATCAAAGGAACTGACACTACTGTTTGAAATC
>CAZSBC010000166.1:0-6838 GCA_964605195.1 uncultured Spirochaetales bacterium
AAGATAGCTGTTCTCTTTTTCCAGAATTAATTCAAGAGTTTCAGCAACCTCAGAGCGTGTCACCATTTTTCTCATGGATTTGATGATAGCACATAAACAACCTGTTTACAAAGTCCAGGATTAAATTCGGAGTTGCGTTGAACAACCAACGTGTCAGTTCGAGTAAACAGCTAGTCGAGAATTGATACTACAAATGCTATAAGACTCTCATAGTGAGGCAGCTTCAGCGGTAATTAATTGACTGAATGCGATTAGGATGATTAGGGATCCGTGCCTTCCATGAAAATCTAGGACCGTATTGAAGCTGCCCTACCCGACAATGACAAGTTAACATCAAGCCATTCAGAAAGCGGCTCGGCTACCATTATCTGATATAATCGAATTCATCCTGTGATAATTGTCCTGATTGCTCCCATCAATAACCGCTTGAAGGACTGCGGCTTCAAACGTTTCGGATCAGGGAGTCTTTCTCGTGGATTTTGATCTGTTTTTCTTCGTGTGGCAATTCTTTGTAAGAATTCAGAGACCGGATAGGGACTACCACTTTCTAACTATCCAACCAGCTGTCTCCACAATTACATCCATAGCATATGACTTTGCCACAAATATCCATGAAAACTCAGCAACACTGTGCTAGGAACGTTTTGATCTTGTTTGAAACAGTCTTGGTCTATACTGGTGATCCATTCACCATAAAACATGGTCCCCATTCACGCAACAAATTCATTCTTGTGATATTTTCTGTAAAACCATATGTACTTTAGTACTCAACTGTTTTACAGAAAACGGTTTTTGGATAAATTGTATTCCCCTATCCAGTACTCCCTGATGAGCTATCACATCAGCGGTATACCCTGACATAAAAAGCGTCTGCAGCTTTGGACAGAGTTTCTGCAGCTGCTCTGACAATTCACGGCCGTTCATACCAGGCATAACCACGTCGGTCATGAGCAGAGCAATTTCATCACGGTGGGCTTCTGCTATTTCAATTGCCTTGGCCGGAGTTTCAGCTGCCAGCACATGATAGTCAAGACGCTCAAGCACAGTTTGGGCCATGAACCGTATACTCTTTTCATCCTCCACCAACAGGATAGTCTGGCCCTGTCCTTTCAGAATTTCCTCTGATCGCTTAGCGTCCTGGATTAAAGATTGTTCGGCATGTTTTGGAAAATAGACTTTTACAGAGGTACCTTTCCCCTTTTCGCTGTATACATTGATCAGCCCTTTATTCTGCTTGACTATACCGTAAACTGTTGACATACCCAAGCCGGTACCTTCGTCTCCCTTTAGTGAGAAAAAGGGTTCAAAGATACTTTCAACTGTTTCCCGGTCCATACCACAGCCATTATCACTAACAGCCAGCATCACATACTTTCCCGGTTTGCACTCGGCATTACTGCTGCAGTATTCCTCATCAAATTCAACTGCACATGTTTCAATTGTTATTTTTCCATTTGCACCTATAGCATCTCGCGCATTTATGCAGAGATTTGTAAGTACCTGATCAAGTTGAGACGGATCCGCAAAGATGGTACAAACTGATGAACTTGGCAGCCAGGCAAGATCAATATCCTCTCCAATCAGCTTTCGTAGCATATTCAAGGTTTGCTCAATTGTGACATTCAAATCAATACCCTTCGGGGCTATGGTTTGTTTTCGAGAGAATGCAAGCAGTTGCCGGGTGAGCTCAGCTGAACGATTACCTGCTTTCAATATTTCTCTCACTTCCCGATATATCGAACTCGATTCATCTACCCTTTCAAGAATTAATTCCGCATACCCTATGATGGCGCTCAGCATATTATTGAAATCATGCGCCACTCCACCTGCTAACCGACCCACCGCATCCATTTTCTGGGACTGATTGAGTTGCTCCTGGAGTTTCTCATTCTCTTCATCTACCCGTCTCTGTTCTGTTATATCCCTGAATTCAACTACTCGAACCTTCTTGCCTTTGTAGGGTATGTTTCTCGCTTCAAGACGCAATGGGTATTCCTCCCCATTGTTACGTACTCCGAATACTTCGTAGGGTTTCTCATAGCCGGATTGAATATTGCCCATGACTGTCTTACGATATCTTTCGGCAATCAACAGAAGTCCATCCATCCCTATCAGTTCGTCATAGCTGAACCCGGAAATATTCGTAAGACCCTGATTACATTCCAGGATAACTCCGTTATCATGGATTGCAATACCACCGAACGAGGCGTTATGCAGCGCTTTGAAACGGATTTCGCTGTCACGCAGTGCCTGTTCAATTTGTTTCTGCTGGGTGATATTTGCGTTGAAACCATACCAGGTGACGCTGCCGTCAGGTAACTTTTCCGGGGTTGAACGGGATAATATCCATTGAACTGGTCTTCCAGGAATCAGCACGCGAAATTCACAAGTAAAATAGGTCAGGTGTTCGGCAGAGTATTCAATATCCTCAATAACCCGCTTGGTATCATCCGGATGCAGCACTTGTGCTATGGCCGCAAAATTATCCCTGACATCTTCCGGTTCGCAACCGAAAATATTCTTGATTCCCGCTGAAGCTATCGGAACACAATACGAACCGTCAGGCCTGCGGGTGAATTGATATATAAGATCGGGAAGATTTGCAGAAAGTTTTCTGAACTGAATATCTTTTTCCCGAATGTTATCCTCTGCTCTCTGTTTTTTCACAAAAGTGGCAACCTGCTGAATAAACACTTCGATCAACCTGGTGTTGATAGGTTCGGTGTTTTTATTGGTAATGAAAGTGACATTACCTAAGACCTCTTCGTCCTGATGAAAGGAAATACAATAGATTTTCTCTAGAGATAGCAGCTTCTTGACAGCATTACCGGCAGCGGCTGACAGTTTGTTATTGAACAGTCCTGGAAAATCAAGGGTAAGTTCTTCTACTTTCCCGCTGGTTATCTGCTGAAAATATTTTGTGGAGATCTCACCTACCAAGTTGTCCAAGTCGTATCCTAAATGTCTGGAAAGTTCCGCTGCCTTATTGCCAAGTCCTTTTATCTGCTGCATCTTCCACAGGTTCTCATTTTGATGATACTCCACAAGGGTGACTATCGAATTCTTCTTCAGCAATTGGTACAGTTTCTCTACTGTGTATGCATAAATTTCCTGAATGGAAGAAAGTTCCACAAGTTCGAATGCGGTTTCTGCCAGGAACGTGCTCTGTTCCCTGTTTCGTTCCAATGTCAGTTCGGCCTCTTTACGGTCAGTAATGTCCATGATGTTGCCGATGACCTTGACGACACGCTTTCCGTCCAGTTCTGCTTTAGCTACGGTCCTTACCCATTTGTGTTGGCCTTTGGCAGTGGTAAAGGAGACCTCCAGGTCATACGGTTCTCCCTTTTCAATACAGTTCCGGAACGCCTTTTCGATAACCGGACGATCCTGTGGGTCATAGCAGGCAAGGCTGCATTGGATATGTTCAGGCGATCCCGCCTCAATATCACCGGGATCCAAGCCATGGATCCGGTAGGCTTCGTCCGTCCACGTCATTGCCTGCCTTTTCACATCCCATTCCCAACCGCCGATTCTTGCCAACTGCTGGGTAACGACAAGCAGATCTCGGTTCTCTTGCATCGCTTTCTCATACAGTTTACGTTCTGTGATATCGACAATAATTCCTTGATAGATAATGTTCCGCTCTTCCTCCCCATACAGTCGGTAACTGCTCATAGATCCCCAGAAATGTGTCCCGTCGCGGCGCTGAAACAGGCTCTCATAATTCAGCACCTTGCCAAACTCATTCATACGATGCAGAACCTCTTCCTTGTCTGCAGAATCAGCATACATTTGCTTGGGCATATTCTCGATTGATGACATCAGCTCTTCCGGGCTCTTGTATCCGAACATCCTGGCAATTGCAGGATTTGCCGAGACTAGACGGCCTTCTACCGTGGAGGTAAACATACCTATGGGTATGTTATTATAAATATCCTGCTCGTATTGTTCTGGCATATACATCTCCCTGTGGGTTCAAGTCTTCATCAACCTTCTTACTGCGGTCATTTGCTGCAGCTCCTCTCCCAACAAAGCATGACAATTTCCGGTTTTTTCAAAGGCTAAAATCATCAGGTATCACATCTCCTCAGCCATTATTTTTTTGCATAAGATTAAACTATATCACACTTATTGCATCATCAATAATAGTTTAGCACACAAGTAAGAATATAATTGTGTTAACGCCTTCGTAAAAGGGGGTGTGGTTTGCAGGTAACAAGTAGGGGCCTGCTAGCACTAATGGGTATGCTCAATTCATGAAGGATACGGTCTTACTTATCAAAACTACTGGCAATAACTCATGACAATACTCTGACCTGGTCAAGGAAGCGTTACCAGGGATCTCGTACTCCCCCTACTCAACCACACGTCCACACGATAGCAAGCCAACGCTATCGTATTGTAATCCCGTTCTCAAGAGATGGGTATGTAGATTCAGAGATACATACACCATACCTGATTGCCATACATGGCAGTAACCGGTACACTTCTCAATCATGCTGACCGGTTTTTCCGCCCTCGATATCATCGTCCTCGCCCTGGCCGCCTTTCTCGTCGGCATGCGCCGCGGCGGCATCCAGGGAGCCGCCGTGGTCGGTGTTACCCTCGTGGTGACCAACTTCGACAGCCGTTTTGCCGTGGGAATCTGCCTCATCATCTTCATCCTCGCCGACATCCAGGCAATTTTCGTCTTTATCAGGAGCGTGAACTGGCAGCTGCTTGTCAGGATACTGATCCCTTCGCTCGCCGGCATCGGGATAGCCGCCCTCTTCGGCAATGACATCCCAGAACGGGAGTACGAGTGGATCCTCTTCGCGCTCGTCATCACCGCCTATGCTGGCCTCTTTCTCAACAAGCGGATGCACATTGACTTCACCTCATCCCGCCTGCGCCTGCCGGTCACCATCCTCTTCGGGATCCTCACCGGGGCAACCTCCATGATCGGAAACATAGCCAGCGTATTCCTCACCATCTACTTCGCAGCCGTCGGGTCAACCAAGATCGGCTATATCGCAACAACCGTGTGGTTCTTCTTCATTGTCAACCTGGTCAAGCTCCCGATCCACCTCTTCGCCTGGAAGACAATCGACGGAACAACGGTGCTCTCTGCCGTGGTGTTCCTGCCGCTGATAACCGGCGGAATCATAGCGGGCCGGGCAATGAGCAGGCGTTTCAGCGAGAAGGGCTACTGGCGCTTCGTGCTGATCGTCGCCGCCACCGGCGGCATCCGGCTGGCCCTCAGCATAGCCGGGATCCTATAGCTGGCTCTTCAGCGTATTGATCTTCTCCAGGACAGCTTCGGCATCCTGCATGAGGACCTCATCATCACCGTAGTAGCCGATGAGGACATCATGGAGATGCCGGTAGGCAGCGACTGCAGCCGCAATATCACCGGAGGCTTCATGGATCTCAGCCTTCAGGTGGATGGGCCTGAAAGCCGACTCGTCAAGGGAGATAAGCAGCTCAAGGTCCTCAAGGGCCGCCTTAAAATCACCTGTTACAGCCAGGGAGTAGGCCCGCAGGTACATCTCCTCGGTCCAGTAGTACTCATCGGCAAAGCGCATGGAGAGATTCCTTGAGAAGGCCTCAATCGCCGCAGTATGGTTCCCGGCAGCCTGATATACCCTGGCAAGGTCACTCCAGGCAACCGGATCGTAGGGAGTGCGTCCGGTAATGGCCTTGAAATCAGCAAGGGCTCCATCCCAATCCCCCATCCGGTAGAGCAGCGAACCCCGCCGCCTGATATCCTCAACCGAGGGCAGCTCCTGCAGATCAAAGCAGGTGTTGTAGTCCTCAAGGGCCGCCTCGCCGTCACCGATCAGCACATACAGGTCACCCCGCTCGAGATAGTAGCGGTTATTGTACTCATTATACATAATGGCCAGGTTGTAGTACCCCAGGGCCGTATCAAGGTAGCCCAGCATGGCATAGGCATAGCCGACATCACGGTAGTCGGCATGCAAGCTATCCATATGGGCCGACATATACCCCTCACCCAGCAAGGCCTCGGTAAAGGTATCGATGGCATCAGAGTACCGCTCGACCTCCAGGTACCCCCTGGCAAGCTTTGCCAGCAGATCGTAATCGACACTTCCGTTCTCTTCATTCAGCTCCGAAGCCTGCTCATAGTCGGCGATAGCGAGATCGACATCCCCAAGTTCGGTATAGATATCGCCGCGCAGCTCGTAATCCCACCCGATCACGTTTATGCCGTTATCCAGGGCATAGTTCATGTCGTCAAGGGCAGCTTCGTACTCACCGATCTCATAGTAGCAGTAGGCCCGGTCGGTGCGGTAGTAGATACTGTTGTCGCTATCAATGTCAGCAAGCCTGGTGTAATCTTCCGCCGCAGCGGCATACTCCCCGACACCCTCATGGAAAAAGGCCTGAAGCTGATAGAGCACCCGTTCATCCGGGTTGTAGCGGATACCCTCCGCGAGCACGGAACGGGCAGCATCCATCTGGTTGTTGTCATGGTACATCCAGTAGGCATAGCGATAGATATCGATATCATGGGGATCGAGGATTACCGCATTGCGGTATGATGTGGCAGCGCGTTCATAGGACCCTGTTTTGCTGCAGCACTCCATGTGCACCAGATAATAGTTGACAGGTATGCTGCTACCCGCTTCAGTCCGCTCTATAGCCTCTTCAATGGCCTGCCTTGCCTCTTCCCACTGCTCCAGCACACCAAAGGCCAGGGCCCGCATATTGTAGATGGTGGCATGGTAGGCAGGATTGATGCTCTCAAGGTTCTCTATCAGCACTCCGGTTTTCTCGATAGCCAGCTCATAGTCACCGTCATCATAGAGAGCCGTCTCAGCTGCACTGTAGAGAG
>CAZSBC010000167.1:0-6669 GCA_964605195.1 uncultured Spirochaetales bacterium
TGACGAGAGGCAAAACCTAACAATCGTATGCTATTGAACAGGGGATCATACCAAGAACCCTGCAGAACTGGATCAAGAAGTATCGCAAGCATACCGCTGAGCAAACAGAATCAGCGACAACCCTGGTAAAAATACAGCGGCCACGCAAATTGCAATCTGACAGGGTAGTTGAAACGAGCAGCTTGAAAGTGAGCTTTGGCTCTCTTGCTGTCGAATTACCGGCTGGCAACAGTGATCATGATCTGAAGAGAGTGCTTGCTGCTCTCAAGGAGGTGATCTGATGCTGCTCGACTGGAACACCTATGAGATGTATCTGCGGCCGGGGCGGACGGTGTGTTGCGCCGTGGAATATGTCCTCGGTCGCCTCCTCGGCGAAGGACGCTATTATTTCAGAGAATAGTATGAGTGCCATGCTATTTCAATAGCGTTTACGTCTCCAGGTCTTACTGCCCCACTAAAGCCATGCTTATTTCTCTTGACTTATTAGTCAGAACTGACTACATTTAAACAGTCATAACTGACTATCGTACAATAGGGAGGTGTAGCAGATGACAGAAGAGCGAAAGCTATTGATTCTTGGCCTGCTTCGGATGACCGATATGCACGGATACGTCCTGAACGCCCATATAGACAGCCTGTCCCCGATCACTTTGAAGAAGCCGGCCGCGTACAACCTGCTCGATAGCATGGAGCGAGACGGATGGATCAAGTATCGTGAAGAATCCACAGGTGACAGACACCGTAAGGTATTTTCCGTGACAGCTGCCGGTGAGCGCGTTTTTTTCGAGCTATTGCGCACGCAGGTCGGCGCATACGCACCCAATGAGTCACCCAGCATGGTTGGCTTGAGTTTCCTCGACATGCTTCCGCCTGATGAAGCCCTCGTCCTGCTACGGCAGAGGCGCTGTTCGATAATCGATTATCGCAACTCTTTCGAACCGGTTACCGAGGCGGACACTGATGATCCTCACACGGGCAGTATGCAACTACCGATTGAGTATGCGCGGCGCCTGGCGGATCTGGATCTGACCTTCATCGACGAGATCATCGAAGACCTATCGAAACAGCTGTATCGGAAGGAGGATGACAATGGCTGATGACAAACGAGCAATTTCCGGAGCACCCAAGTCGGTAGAGGTAGCCGAGTTGACGAAGGTATATACAGGCGATGTCCGTGCCCTCGATAGACTCACACTCTCGGTTGATACGGGCACTACCTACGCATTGCTTGGTCCAAACGGCGCCGGGAAAACCACGACGATATCCATACTGACGACGCTGATTTCGCCAACAGACGGGTTAGCACTGATCAACGGCGTAGATGTCGTGCGGGACGAGAAGAAGGTTCGTCGTGACATCGGCGTAACCTTCCAGGAGATGATTCTCGACGACGCGCTTACCGGAAGGCAGGTACTCACCTACCACGGGCGATTGTACCAAATGTCGCGCGGTGATTGTACGTCACGAGCGAAGCAACTGCTTGAGCTCGTTGACCTTGTAGACGCCGCGGATCGGAAATGCAAGACCTACTCGGGTGGTATGAAGCGTAGACTCGAGCTCGCACGCGCTCTCATGACCGTACCGAAGGTGCTGTTTCTCGATGAGCCGACCCTTGGTCTCGATCCTTCCGGGAGAGCTCAGATCTGGGAGTACATCAGGGGTCTGGTGAAGGATACCGGCCTTACAATCTTCCTGACCACTCACTACCTGGATGAGGCACACCGGCTGGCTGACCGGGTTGGTATACTCGATCGGGGACGTCTGGTCGCCGAGGGCGCGCCTGATCAACTGATCGATGAGCTCGGCGCCGACACGATCGTGCTTCGCGGCAGCGGATCGACCGACGTCCTGCGGGAGAAACTTCAATCACTTCAGTTCGTACAGGCGGTATCAGTCGTTGATGACGGACTGCTTATCGGAGTGGACTCCTCTTCGCGCCATCTTGCGGATGTCGTTTCACAAGTCGCGGGATCCGCATTCTCCATCGAAGACGTCTCGGTATCCAAGCCGGATCTCGGAGCGGTATTCGCCAAGTATACGGGTCACAAACTACAAAACGGAGATGCATCATGACTGCAACCATCAATGCAACATTGACCATTTGGAACAAACATATGCGGAAGTTCCTCATGAACGGAGAAGAGCTCTTCGGAACCATGATACAGCCTATCCTCTGGGTAGCTCTGTTTGGATTGGGAATGAAGGGAATCGTAGGTCTCGGCAGATCATCCGACTCCGGGAATTATATAGGGTTTATGCTGCCGGGAATCGTCGCCTTGAGCGCTATGGGCGGTGCGATCGGTGGAGGGATGACCTGGCTTGATGAACGGGTTCGCGGCATCTTGAAAGAGTATCTCGTCGCCCCCGTCCGTCGAGCGAGCATACTCCTGGGGAACGCCGGGAGCACGGTTTCAAAGGCCGCCTTACAGGCAATCGTAATTTTTCTGGTTGGTATGCTGATCGGCGCCAGACCCAGCGGCGGCATGCTGGACTGGCTTCTTGCAGCAGCTTTGATGATCGCGTACGCCCTGGGATTCACTGGCCTTGCGCTTTCTGTCGCCTCTCAAACCGACGACCTTATGGCCTACCACGCCATGATCATGCTTCTCAATCTGCCGGTGCTATTCCTAAGCAACGCGCTATATCCCTTGGAATCGCTTCCGGAATGGATGAGAATCGGCGCGATGGCCAATCCAACGAGCTATCTCGTGGACGGCATGAGACAGCTGGTGCTTTCGGAAGCAGGCCGTTCGGCTGATTTCCCGCTCTGGCTCTGCGTGCTCATAGTGCTGGCGTTTGCCTGTGCCGGTCTCGGGTTGGCAGCGCGAGCAATCAGCAACAAGACGACGAGGAGGTAAGCATGACAGATATGACAGGGAAGACATGCTTGGTGACCGGAGGGAACGGAGGCATCGGGTTCGAGACGGCGAAAGCCTTGGCCGGCATGGGTGCAGACATCATCATAGTGGCGAGGAATGGGGAAAGGGGGGAGCAAGCCAAGCAGAGGCTTACAGCAATAGGAGGTCGCGTTGATCTGGTAATAGCCGATCTCTCCCTGGTTTCCGAGATCAGGCGTGCTGCACGGGAAGTGACGAGGAATCACGATACCCTCGATGTCCTGATCAACAACGCGGGGGCGGCGTACGGCCAGAGAATCGTCACCGGGGAGGGCCTGGAGTTTACGTTCGCGCTCAATTTCCTCGCACCATTCGTACTCACTCAGCAGCTTCTCGAGCCGTTGAAGGCAAGCAGGAGTGGCCGGATCGTCAACGTATCATCGTCGGCGCACAAGGCCGGCAGGATTGATTTCGCAAACCTGATGCATGAGCGCGGCTACTCCCGCATGAAAGCCTATGCGAATACCAAGCTCGCGCTCACGATGCTCACCTTCGAGCTTGCGAAGCGGCTTGAAGGTACCGGGGTGACCTGCAATGCGGTGAATCCGGGTTTTGTGAATACGAAGCCCAGCTACGCGACAAAAGCGGACCTGCTTGTCGGAGCGCTTATGAGTCCTTTCGGAAAGTCTCCGGAACAAGGTGCGATTCCGTCAGTCTACGCCGCGACTGCGCCGCATCTCAAGGGCACGACTGGGGTGTACATCGACCCGAAATGCCGGACCAGGAAGGCTTCGGAAGAAAGCTACAACTCTGAGCTCGCAGCAAAACTGTGGGATGAGGCATACCGAATCATAGCGGGGTACGAGTAGGGTTGACGGTAGATTTCGAGGGTCTCTACTGTAGCATTTAGCGATGGAAACCTATGGTTCACTATGGTCTATACCCGACGAATGTGTAGTGCAGCACTCGAGAGAAGCGGCTCAACTCCTTATATTGTAGACATATATCTACGTCC
This sequence comes from uncultured Spirochaetales bacterium, assembly GCA_964605195.1. Classification (GTDB taxonomy): domain Bacteria; phylum Spirochaetota; class Spirochaetia; order JABMQR01; family JABMQR01; genus CAZSBC01. The sequence goes on from CAZSBC010000167.1 coordinate 3,853, forward strand.
CAGCACACTTACAATCCCCCGGCTGAGTAAGCTGTACGAGTTCTAGTCTCGTCTACGGTCGCGGCAGTTGAGGTCGCAATCTGCGACTTCAAGGGTAATATCTTCTGCACACCCTTATGCGAAACGGTTGGAGCATGGTCATCATATCATGATACACCGCATCCTCCCTGGATCGATCCCGAAGAAGGATTCTCCAGTGGGAACTGGTTTCGTTACGAACGCATGTATGGGGCTACCACAGCATTGTATCCTGATGATTCAGGATCTCGGCAGCAATCAATAGATACTGAACATCCTGATACATCGGCTCGTAGGAGATCAATCAAGCGGTTCTACCTTAGCCCCGATACCGGTGTAGGTTTCTGAAAAGAAATTCCAGAATGCGTACACCCTGATCTTCTTGATCTCAGCCATTGCGGTCACTGCAGAATCATCGTTAGAGATAAAGTCATCAAGCGCATTGTACAGTTCGGAGTATGCGCCGCTAGTGAGGGTAACAGACGAGATTTCCCCAGTGTAGGAGATATTGAAACTGGTAGGATCACCTGTAATGTCATCATCTGCAATGGTCTTTACCGTTTCTCCGTTGATCTTCATTGCCAGTGAACTCGTCCCCAGGTCTGTAAAGAATGTGTTGTCAAGATCAAGGACGAGCACATAAACCTCATCATCGGAACCAAGCAGGTCAAACAGCAAATCGCATCCTACGAACACAATAACAGTGACAGCGATGAGCAGCAGCAGTACCCCTTTCTTCACACTTTTCATATGGTACCTCCAAATAGTTATTATAGTAATGTGTGTAATTGTAACATAGCACCTAATTAAGTGCAAACACACATTAAAATAGTATTTTAGTAAGGCATTTACATTCCTTCAGGTTGTAATTCATGCGACTATTAACCTGTAAACATGACAGGTATGTAAATATTACGCGAAACAGGTTCAAGACAGCTGCAGAATTACTCTTTCCGTATTACACTGTAGGGAACATCAGTGCCGTTGTCAGGATATCGAATTATTCTCTTACTCAGTGCTGATCATCCCAAGCGGTACCGGAGAGAAACATGGAGCAGGAAAATTCGCACAACAATAGCGTTACGCATCGGGAAGTCGTCATTGTCGGAGCGGGCATTGCCGGGATCACGGCTGCAGCATGTGCGGCAAAGGCCGGTGTGCCGGTCCTTGTCTGCGAACAGCAGCCGGTACCGGGCGGCCTGGTCAACTCTTTCACCAGGGAGGGCTTTCTCTTTGACGGCGGTATCCGCTCCATGGAGGATTCAGGGGTACTCTTCTCCATGCTGAGACACCTCGGAATCGACATTGAGATGGTAAGGAGCAGGGTGTCGGTGGGCATAGGGAAGTCGGTCCTGCACATCGAGTCGGAAGCGGACCTGGAGGGCTACCGGCAGTTTCTCACCGACATCTTCCCCGAATCAGCAGATGATATCAGGAGAATCACCGCAGTCATAAAAAGCGTCAAGCGTCACATGGACACCCTCTACGGAATTGACAACCCGGCGTTCCATGACTTCCTCAGGGAGCCAAAATACCTCTTCGGGACCCTGCTGCCCTGGATGATACGCTATGCAGTAATAAACCACCGCATCAGGAACATGCAGAAACCGGTAGAGGAGTTCCTGGCTGAGATGACCGATAACAGTGCCCTGATAGATATGATCGCCCAGCACTTCTTCACCAGGACACCTGCATTCTTCGCCCTGAGCTATTTCCGCCTCTATCTCGACTACCACTACCCGCTCGGTGGAACCGGAAAGCTGGTTGAGAAGATGGTGGCCTTAGGGGAGCAGGCGGGTGCCGAGTTCTCATTCAACCGAAAGATCGTTGCCGTCAACCCGAGAATGCGGGAGCTGGTCGATCAAAACGGGGATGTGATCTCATACGATCAGCTCATCTGGACAGCCGATAACCGGCTGCTCTATGACAGTATCGATGACTCTGTGCTGCATGATACACAGTTGGTGGCTTCAGTCAGGGCAACGCGTACCCGGCTTGCCTCCTTCTCTGGGGGCGAGTCGGTACTTACCCTCTATGCAGCTGTTAATCTGCCTCCGGAGTATTTTGACTCAATCTGCAATCCCCACTTTTTTTACACAGCCAGCAGCAGGGGACTCTCCTCTATTAACCGTACTGAGCTTGATAGAGTACTTGCAGCCGATTCCGAAGCAGCACCTCCTCCTGAAGAAACCTGGGTAATTATCAGGGAGTGGCTGCAGCAGTGTATTGCCTTAAACACCTTTGAGATCTCAATACCGGTTCTTCGTGATCATACCCTGGCACCTGAGGAGCAGAGTGGTATAGTAGCCAGCATCCTCTTCCCCTATGACGTGACAAGGCTTATCATTCAGATCGGCAAGTATGAAGAGTTCAAGGATTTCTGCCGAAGCGCTTTCACTGACGTGCTGAATGATTCCATCTTTCCGGGCCTGCGGGATGCTCTGCTGTTCTCATTCATGGCGACCCCTGCAACGATGTATCATCACAGCGGCAATAGTGACGGAGCCATCACCGGATGGGCCTTTACCGGTGAGAAACCGCCGGCAGAGACGAGCATGATGAAGATCTTCAATGCTGTTGAGACTTCACTCCCCGATATATATCAGGCGGGGCAGTGGACCTTCAGCCCCGCCGGGTTTCCCATCTCCATAATCACCGGGAAGCTGGCAGCCGACAAAGTGGTGAAATAGATGCTTTTCAGGATATGCCCAGAAGCTCTTGCACCGATTTCACCGATACCACCTGACCGCTGAGTACCCGTTTTCCGTCAACTTCCAAGGCGGGAGTCACAAGAATACC
>CAZSBC010000168.1:0-6625 GCA_964605195.1 uncultured Spirochaetales bacterium
ATTAGGCCGAAGAATTGCTGATTACGTCTATGTCCAAAATTCACGAAATTCAGGAAACAAGAGAAAGGCAGCTTATTATTCTGACCGGTTAAGCTGTCTCATGTGGGGTGACCTGCGGAACTTCGATGATGTACGGAATGCGATAACGGGCATGGATGCTGTCATCCATCTTGGTGCTGTCATCGCACCAATCAGCGAGAGGAATCCTGAGCTTTCTTATGCGGTCAATGTAGGCGGTACCCGGAATATAGTTCGGGCCATAGAGGAATATTCACCGGAAACGGCACTGGTATATGCCTCATCAATGAGCATCATGGGAGCGGATGCCGACAGGAAGCCGCCCCTTCGGGCAGACGACCCGGTCAGTTCAAGCTCCCACTACACAAGCCATAAAATTGCGTGTGAACAGCTCATCCGGGAATCACATATCAGATGGGTTATCAGCCGGCTCGGTGCGGTAATCAATACCGACCTGGAGGTAGGCGGAGGTTCCCCGAAAGATCTCATGACAGAGATCTTTTCGATGAAAATGGATAATCGGATTGAAGTTGTCTGGAATATCGATGCAGCGACAGCTTTTGTGAACATTGCGGGTATGCTTTGTTCAGGAGAAAGTGAAGTTGAGAAAAAGATATTCTTCATAGGCGGAGGAGGCAGGAACGGCTGGCAGATGACTGCCCGGGACCTGTATGCTTCGGTTTTTGATGCCATCGGTATCGGTATGGTGCATGAGAGATGCTTCAGTGACCAGCCCTACTATGCAGACTGGCTCGATACCGGGGAGAGCCAGCGGCTGCTCAGGTATCAGAATCACCGGTTTGATGAGTTTATCACCGCCCTGAAAAGGAACATGCGGTACAAGCGCTTCATTATTTGGGTAGTATCCCCATAGATACGGAGTTGGCTGGAACGCTTCTCACCGTCTGGAAGAAGAACCGTCTGAAATCTTTATGGCGGCAACTGTCTTACTGTAAGAATGTGAAGTCTTTTGCCAATAATCTGCTGATTTCTAATATCTTCTTCGATTATTGGATTTGGCTCTCGTAAAGGGATGAGTAGTATGAAAGTACTGGCAAAGTTGATCACTGGATTCCCGTGGGTAATAATTACAATTATCCTCTGCATTACCATTTTCCTTGGCATTATGATCAAGAATATTGAGGCTGAGGCTGATATCACGAAGGCGATTCCCTCCTATCTTCCTGAAGTGAAGTACTTTAACCAGGTGAATGAGATATTTCCCAAGCAGGAGTTCTTCATAGTAGGGCTTATTTCGGATGATCTCTTCACCAGGGATAATATCGCGAGACTCAGCCGACTGACCGATGCATTCAGCGCCCTCAAGGGAGTAGGCCAGGTGCTGAGTCCGGTAAACCTCGATCTGATTGACGGGACCGATGACGGAATAGAGGTCTATCCCATAATTGAGAAGCTGCCGGAGACCGCAGACGAGGTGGAAGCCTTCCGGCAGGAGATAACCACTAACCGGCTCTACAAGGGAACCTTTGTCTCTGCTGACGAGCGGGCTGCCATAATTCTCATTCAGGTGGAAGACGGCGATTATCGTGAACAGATCCTCTCACAGATCAAGTTGATCATTGATGATAACAGGGGATGGTATGAAACCTACCGTATCGCCGGTGAGGGAGCGACTCTCTCGGAAATCAAGAACATCATCACCGGAGACCTCGTCCTGCTCTCACCGATAGTGGTCTTTGTCATCCTCTTCATCCTCTTTATCAGTTTCAGAAATATTCGCGGCATCGTGCTGCCCATACTGTCGGTACTGATCAGTGCCATCTGGGTACTGGGGATCATGTCGCTGCTCCATGTCCCGCTCTCCATCATGACGACGGTCGTGCCTACGATCCTGATTGCCATCGGTTCAGCCTACGGTATCCATATCATCAACCGGTTTATGCTCGTCCTGAAGGATGACAGGAAAAAAGCGATTGAGGAGACGGTCACCCATACCGGACTGGCGGTCCTTATGGCTGGTCTTACCACGATAGCAGGGTTTCTCTCATTTCTGAGCTCCAAGATAGATATGATCCGGGAGTTCGGTATTTTTACTGCTGTCGGGGTAATGTGCGCCCTGATCTTTTCCCTGCTTTTTATCTCAGCCCTTCTCTGTGTAATGCCGGTTCCACGGAGGCGGGGGAAATCTGCGCCGCAGGATCCCGGGAAGCCGGGTTTTCTCGGCAGGCTTCTCTCCCAGCTTGGTACCTTTGTCACAAAGCGGCAGCCAGTAATCCTCATCGTGGTGGTTTTGCTTCTCGTCTTTGCGATCAGCGGTATATTCCGCCTCAGGGTAGAGAGTGATCTCGTCCAGATGTTCGGCAAGCATACCAAGGTCATGGAGGACAATGAGTTCTTCAACGATAATTTCAACGGTACCATGACGATGCAGATAGTTTTCGAGGGATCCGAGGCTGACCGCATGAAGGATCCTGAAGTACTCGATGAGATCTATAAGCTTCAGCAGTACGCGAAGACCTTCGATATCGTCGGGAACTCGCAGTCCATAACCGATATGGTGATGGAGATGAACCGGGTAATGAACGGTGATGATGAGGCCTTCTACACCATACCGGAATCCAGGAAGCTCGTAAGCCAGTATCTCCTGCTCTATTCGCTTACCGGTGATGAGAGCTCACTCGAAAACCTCGTGAGCTATGATTTCAGTATGGCAAACCTCACCCTGTTCGTGAAAAGTGCAAACCTGACGGTGATGAAGGGCTTCGAGGATGAGATCCAGACCTATATTGCCGATAATATCGATCTCGAGGGGGTTACCGTCCATGTTACCGGCAGGATCACAACCCTGTCAGTTCTCAGTGAGCTGATCGTGCAGAGCCAGCTCTTCAGCATCATGATATCACTGATCCTTGTCCTGGTGATTACCGCCGGTATTTTCCGGTCCCTTGCACTCGGCCTCCTGTCAACCGTGCCGATCCTGCTGACTATCCTGCTGAACTTCGGGCTGATGGGTTGGCTTGCTATTCCGCTCGATATCGCCACCGTGCTTATTGCCAGTGTAGCCATCGGTATCGGAATAGACTACACCATCCACTACATCAGTCACTACACCTTTGAGCGGCAGCATGGTCATGGACCTGCCGAGGCAATCGCCAACACCAACGGCACTACCGGAAAGGCCATTATCTACAATGCGGTTTCGGTCGGGGCGGGATTCCTCGTGCTCATCTTCTCGAGCCTGGCTAGCATCGGTGTTCTCGGTGCCATGATAGCCCTGACGATGTTTGTTGCATCTGTCGGATCGCTGACGATAATTCCTGCGATTCTTACGGTTCTGGAGAAACGCAGTTCATTTTCCAACACAATAACAGAAAAATTTTCCCAATCCCTTTCGGATGCGGAATGACCTGGAGGTACAAATGAAACTCTCACGTAACGGACTTCTTCCCTTGATCATGCTAATCGCCATTCTTGGAATTCTCTTCGCTGGCGGATCGCCCGATACCGCGGATGTAGCCAGCGAGGCTGCACAGGAGACAGCTGATCAGTTCCAGTTTTCGTCTTACAGCGGTTCTGACACCCTCACTGCGCGGGGAATTATGGAAAATGCCAATAACAGCCTGATAGCAAGCGATATCATTGCCGATATCATCATGACCCTCGAGAATGCCAACGGAACCCAGCGGGTCCGGGAACTCTCAATCAAGTCGAAGGAGGATAACGGCCTCAATAAATCGATCATGCACTTCAGTTCACCAGCCGATATCGCTGGTACGGGATTTCTGATGATTGAAACCGCGGACGGGAGTTCCGACATGTGGCTTTATCTTCCGGAGCTCAACAAATCAAGGAAGATCGTCTCAAGCAGCAAGAACGACAGCTTCATGGGTTCAGATATCACATACAGCGATATAGAAGGGAAACCGCTTGAGGATTATCAGTTTAGCCGCTATGAAGATGATGTGGTTGACGGTGATGAATGCTATCTCATCGAGGCTGTCCCGGTCAATGACTCGGTTGCCGAAAGCACCGGCTACAGCAGGACGATCTATGCCATCAGCAAGGAGAAGATGATTCCCCTGTGGGGGTATATCTTCGATGACAAGGGCAGTCTCCTGAAGCAGATGCATATGCAGCAGGTTACCAACATCGACGGCACTTGGATTCCCTCCCTGATAGTGGTCGAAAATATCCAGTCAGGGCACAAGACCATCATGGAGATGAGTAATATCAAGCTGAACTCCGATCCTGACGACTCCTATTTCACCCAGCAGTATCTGAAGCGCGGGAACTAGCAAGAAGGGGGATACCGGTATGAAAATTCGATTTGTTGCAATAGCATTGCTGGTCATCGGTCTCAGTTCCCTGCCACTCATCGCTGCGGACGGGGTAACCCTCGGCGGGTACCTCGATACCGGTATATCGCTGCCCTCCGGCTGGAACGATAGCCTTGATTACCCTGCAATAACCACCGATATGGAACTTGATCTGAATTATCAGGGAAGCAGCGCGGAGATGACGGGATCACTTATTTTCTCGATGGATGACCTGCTGCAGGATAGGAGTTTTGCAGACAAGCTCTCGATCACCCCCGGGGAGATCTATCTCTCGCTCTACCTCGATAATCTTGACATTACGCTCGGATATCAACGTTTCGCCTGGGGAACGGCGGATGGCATCAACCCGACGGACAATATTAATCCCAAGGATCTGAGTGACCTTAACAACCTGGCCTCCACGGACGTATCGGATTTGGTCATGCCGGTATTTGCTGCCGGAGTCACCTGGTATCCTGTCGACTTCATGGCAGTCGAAGGGGTAGTCCTTCCGGTATTTACTCCGCCGGGACTCCCTGATATTGCCTCCTATCTGCCTGAAGAGCTTTCAGAGATGACAGTGAATTTCAACTACCCTGATACCGCGCTTCCAAGTTTCGAGTCCGGCGTGCGGACAATTTTCTATCTCTCCGCGATGGACTTTTCCTTCAGCTATCTCTACGCCTGGGACGATACTCCTGATATCCATGTTCATGCAGGTATTGTAGAAAGTTCTGAATATCCCGGGGTAACTTATGGTCAGCCAGATTCTGTTGATTTCAATTTCAACCGGGTCCATATCTTCGGTGCCGATTTCGCGCTACCGGTCGGGGATATCGACCTGCGAGGCGAAGCAGCCTATGTTCTCACGAGCGATGTGGAGGGAACCGACATCTATGTGAAGAACCCCTACCTTCACTACGTAGTGGAGGCAGGGTATATATTTGACAAGATCACCACGAACCTGCTCTTCTCCCAGAAAATTATCAGCAATTTTAAGAAAATAAGCGATTATGATTATGCCCTGACTGCAGTTAATCAGACTTCTTCCTTCTATGAAGAGGGCTATACAATCAATTTTTTTCCGTTGGCTAGCGATCAGCGTGGACCGGTAATGTCCACGCTGATGCTGGTCGGCAGCATCAGCCTTATGAACGGCTATCTCGAACCCTCCCTGATCTGCATCTACAACTTTCCGGATGATTATGATGACAATGCTTCAGGCACAAAGCTGGGAAGCCTGATGGCAGCACCCTCTGTTACCTACCAGATTGCCGATGCCTTTGATATCGAAGCCGGAGCGAGAATTTTTGTAAGCCTGATGGAGGATGGGTCGGGCAGCATTGTCACTGATGACCTTACGCCCTTTGGCATGGCAGATGATCTCGATCAGTTCTATCTGAAGATGCGCTACAGCTATTAGGCAATCAGACGAATCACTATGTGACGGCAGTGTATTTGCCCCTGGAGACCGATGCCGTGAAAACAGGGTGCAGCATAAGAGAGTTTCGTACCCCTTGACGCGTCCCGTTGCATTATACATCTGGCACTAAATTAAGCAGATTTTTATAGTAATGATATAAACTGTTTTTTGTTGCATAACAACTATTTATCGAGTTTGACTTACGAAGCTTCAACATGTGGAATAGTCTTTAACTCATCTATAATCCTACGTTTTTCACATCTAAGATCATATTCATCCTGAATTCCGAGCCAAAACTCAGCAGAGTTCCCAAAATAAACAGAAAGTCTTAATGCTGTGTCTGCTGTTATTCTTCGGCGCCCCTTTAAAATCTCTGAGATGCGAGTAGCAGGCATTTTAGTGTCCTTTGCAAGCCGGTAAGCGGTTATATTCATGGGGATGAGAAATTCTTCACTTAGAATCTCACCGGGAGTTACGTCGGGTATTCTATCCATATTTGTCTCCTAGTGGTAATCCACAATCTCAACGTCTATGATCTGTCCCTGATTCCAACGAAAACAGATCCTCCATTGATTATTAATTCGAATACTATGTTGACCTTCTCTATTACCTGATAATAATTCCAGTCGATTTCCAGGAGGAACTTTAAGATCGTTCAAATCCTTTGCTTTGTGCAGAATGATTAGTTTTCTAAGACCAATGCGCTGGATATCCCGTGGCAATTTCTTTGAGTATATCTGGTTCCATACCTTTTCAGTTTCCTTGTCTTTAAAGGAAATAATCATATCAACAGCTTAACGCGTAGCGTTAATAACGTCAAGCGTGTATATTATCCTTAAAATTATTTTGTATCCCACATTCCTCACATTTTTTGCATCAAAAGTCCGGGAATTTCTAAAAAGGTATG
>CAZSBC010000169.1:0-3129 GCA_964605195.1 uncultured Spirochaetales bacterium
TTCGTCTATGCCGATCCCGCCGCTGACATGGTGCACCTTGGGCCAGAGCCGGATCGCGTGAAACGGAGGTTTGGTAATGGAAACCGCATCACTGAGAATCTGCTTGCCGAACTCCCGGTCGACCCCGTCGCCAACATACCGGTTGTACCGGCCAACGCTCTCCTGCAGTTCCTCGGCAGGTATGCCGTAGCCGGCAGCCAGCTGCTCAAGGGAGTCGAACTGCCTTACCACCCCTGTACGGAGTGCCGGTGATATATCCCATCCTGATGACTCAACTGCGGCAGCATCGGCAATACCGATACAGGGATGCCCGCAGGCAAAGAGCGCGTCGGAGAGCCGTTTACGGTCGGTAAGCTCATTGACAAATCTTCTGCCGGTCTGCGGGTCAACGATAAGACCGTACTGGAAGACGATGTACTCTGAGAACATGGGGCCATGGCCGAAACCCTTCTCGTCAGGGGAGGCCCAGGGACCGAGTTGGATGCTCTCAAGCTGCACCGGCTGACCGCCCAGCTTCAGGATACCCTTCAGTACCTCGGCTGTTGCCGTTGGCCGGTTGGTGGTATCAACGGAGGCATCGAGACGGGGATCCTGGATAGACCTGAAGGCGACATCGGCTCCGTAGCCCCCAGCCGCCAGGACCACTCCCCCGCGCGCGGCTACCGTATAGCGTTTACCGGATTCAGCGCTGAGAAGCTCAGCCCCGATACTCCGGCCCTCCCCATCCTGCAGCAGGCGAATGAAGGATGTCCCGGTACGCACCACTATACCGGCTTCACGGAGCCGTGAGAGCATGGTATTGATGATCGTCCCGCCAGTGACCTTCTCGGCTGTATAGCAGCGGGGCACCGAGTGGCCCCCGAAAATATCGATGCGGTCGAGATATGGCACGCCCAGGACATCCCGGCTCCAGAGAAAGGCCTTCTCCGCCTGTTCCACCAGCACCTCCACCAGGCGGGTATGGTTGCGCTCCAGCCCGGAGCGCATGATATCATCAAAGAAGAGCTCCTTCGAATCCTCTATGCCGTACTTCTCCTGGATATCGGTACAGGGGGCAGCTATCCCCCCGTCACTGATCCGTGAGTTCCCCCCGGTGGAGCGGTTTTTCTCCACGACAAGCACCGAAGCCCCGCTGCTGCCGGCCTCGATAGCCGCTGCAAGCCCGGCAAAGCCGCTGCCGACAACCACGACATCAAACGTCTCTTCGCCTCCCAGCCTCTCCTCTTCTGCCTTCATCCAATCATGACTCCTGTTCCTATTGAGATGCAGTCTCTTCCTGTTCCACTATACCATACCTGGGGAGACGATAAAAGGAAGGGGCAACAGAACAACTTGCCAGAAGCGGGAAACGGTCTTGGAGAGGCATGTCTGAGCTCCCTGCCGCTATCGGCAGAGCCCCATGCAGACCAGGTACATCCGGGGGATGTGAAACGGGCCCTTGAACATGTTGCCTTTCAGCGGGGTGGAGAGCGAACCGTCCCGGTGAAGGTACCCGTACCACTCACCCATCTGCTCATCAACAAACCGCTCATGGACATAGTTGTCAACCATGCTGAAGCGTTCCAGGTAGAGCTCCTCTCCGGTGATGCGGTACGCCATGAGATTGGCTATGGCTGCCTCATTCTGCGGCCACCAGAATTTCATGTCATGCCAGTACTCGGTCGGGCTTCTGCCGAGGGCATCACGGAAGTACCAGATCCCGCCGTGCTCACTGTCCCACCCGATTTCCCACATCCAGTTCAGCATCTTCAGGCCGAGGGCCCTGAGGTCGGCATCATCGCGGTACCGGGCTTCATTGAGGATGAACCAGGAGCCTTCGATGGCGTGTCCCGGGTTGAGCAGCCGTCCCTCGAAGTGGTCAGCCTGCAGCTCACCGTCCGGACCGCACTGCTCCAGGACCAGCCGCAGGTCCGGCCGGCAGAAGTATCGCTCGATTTCATCGATGAGCTGATCAATGATACCGTTGAGGTAGGCTGTCTCCTCTGACTGCTCAGGGTACGCCTTGCGGAGCTCCTGGGCGGTATTGAGCAGGATCATGGGGACTCCGAAGCCGCGTGAGGGGGCGGTATCGGGGTTGAATTTGGGCATGAGGATCCCGGGGGTATCACGATAGGTCAGGATGCGCCTGAAGAGCTCCAGAGCCTTTGTGGCATATCGGGGGAGCATGGCAGCCCGCGCATAGGCAGCCCAGCCTATGATAGCAAAGGTTTCGCTGAAGAAGTAACGCAGGCGCTTGATAACCGGACGACCATCGGCAGTGACCCTGAAGAACATGCGGCCGTCGGTATCAAAGCAGTGCTCCTCCAGGAAGGTAACGAGACTGCTGCAGGCTTCCAGATAGGTGGGATCCTGTGCCGCCTCAAGGTATGCAGTAGCATAGGTCCAGAGGGCCCTTCCCTGGAACCATACCGACTTGTCGGATTCAAGGAGGGACCCGTCCCGGTCCAGGCCGGTATAGATGCCGCCATTGGTACGGTCGATCCCGTGCTCAAGCCAGAAGGGAAGCACCGATCCGGTGAGTCTCCGGTGATACTCCTCCCTGACTGCTGCCAGTGAAACTGTCTGCTCCATAGTATGCCTTCCTGCATTTCAGATTGGTCATGCTTCAATAGTACGGGAGAATCCTGTCGGGCGCAACCTGTTTTCTGATACCCCTTCATCCGTTATAGCGGCTGTTCGTTGCATCCACCTGCCCTGAGGGACTCTCCCAGCTCCCGAGAATCTTGTAGACATAGTCCATTACCGGGTCACGATACCTCACCACCTGCTCCTTGAGCAGGGCGATCATCTTATCCCGCTCTCTGCTGCAGGCCTCATCAGCGATGAGATTGTTGATCTCAGCCGGATCGGCATTGAGATCATAGAGTTCATCGAAATCGCCGGGACTCCAGATATATTTCATACCGTCACTACGCAGGATGGCACGCTGCGTATAGAGGAACCGGATACCGTGAAACTCCATCATAAAGGCCTCCCGGCCTGCAGATCGCCCTTCCAGCACGGGAAAGAGGCTCTCCCCGTCACAGCTGCACGTCAGCCCGGCATCTTCCAGAATCGTCGGCATGATGTCCAGATTGGATACCAGGGCACTGCTTCTCACGCCGCCGGGGATGCGGGGGTGTCTGACAA
>CAZSBC010000169.1:3139-6541 GCA_964605195.1 uncultured Spirochaetales bacterium
ATACATGAAGCCCTTGTCTATCATACCATTGTGACTCCACTGCATATCACCATGGTCGGTGGTAAAGACAATCATGGTATCCTCATACAGCCCGGACTCCTGCAGAAAATCTATGAGGCGTCCAATCTGGGTATCAATGAACATCATGTAGTCATAGTAGCGTCCGATTATCTCACGCACACCTTCCCATTCAGTCGGTGAGTCGCGATACAATTGACGGTGACGCTGCAGGAGCCGGGGCTTGTGATCCAGCTCCTCACCAAAGCTCTCCCACTGCTCTATCTGCTCCCGATCAGCCCGGCCGAGAAAGCCTGCCGGCGGCAGGTGCGGCCCGTGGGGGCCCCAGTACTGGCAGGTGACGAAGAACGGCTTGCCGCTTTTGCGGTACCGGTCCATGGCATGGATGGTCCGGTTGGTGAGGTACCATTCGACTGTGGACTCATCGGGTCCGTCCCAGACTCCTGCAGCGAGGGTGTTGTCATCGGGATTGAGATAGATGGCGTCGGTTATTTCATATTGTAGATCACGGTTTTCCAGGTAGGCCCTGAAATCGGGATCTTCCTTGCAGTTGCCGTAGCCCGGGATGTTCATGCCCTCGAACCCGAGATCCCGAGGTCCGATCTTTGTGCCGATATGCCATTTCCCGAAGTAGCCGCATCGGTACCCGGCCTCTTTCAACCTGTTGTGGAGCAGCGCCTGCGGCTCAGCCAGTTCGGAAGCGAGGACATGGTACATATCACAGTTGGTACCCATGCCGTGGGTGAGGGCGTAGTTCCCGGTGAACATGGATGCGCGGGCCGGGGAGCAGAGCGGAGCTGTAGTATGGGCGTTGGTGAAGTTGGTGCCCCCGGCAGCGAGACGGTCCAGGTTCGGTGTCTGGCAGACTTCGTTACCGTTCACTGAAAGGGTATCAAAGCGCAGCTGATCACAGCCAATGAAAAGATAGTTCATACAGTATCATCCCTCCTGCCCTCATCACAGGGCATACTCCATTGTACACCACAACAGAGATGAGGGAAGAGCCGTAGAGCTGCAATAGAGATAATAAATCATGTCCAGGGCCCAGTTGCTCACCAGGGCGGTCAGCGGCTGCCCTATGCTGTTGATGCAGGGCTGAAGAGGCTCTTCAGCCGGGCAATGGAGACGCCTTCCAGGGTATCGATATGGAGATCACAAGTATGCTTGTCAACTGCACTTCCCACTCCCACGCACACCATATTGGCAGCACGGATGGCTTTCACCCCGGCCTTGGCATCCTCAAACCCCACGCACTCATCCGGTCTGCAGCCTATCCCTTCTGCAGCAAGACAGAATATCTCAGGATCTGGTTTTCCGTAGGCAACCTCTTCTGCAGGCACGACATAATCAATCAGTTCGGCAATCTTCAGTTTCTCGATGATGTAGGGAGCATTCCGGCTTGCAGAAGCCAGTGCTATGGGAATACCGGCAGCAGTAAGCTCATTGATAAGCTCCAGAACTCCGGGAAGGATATCTTCCTCGGTGAGGTTCTCAAGCATCTGCCGGTAGGCACGGTTCTTGATGGCAGTAAGCTCTCCAATCTCCTCTTCATTCACATCAGCACCATTTTCACGGGTAATGACCAGAAGTGATTCCCTGCGCGACACCCCCCGCAGGCGCTGGTTGATCTCCCGGTTGAAGATCCACCCCCTCCGGTCGGCAATCAGCTTCCAGGCAAGATAATGATATTCATCCGTTGAGGTGATCACCCCGTCAAGGTCAAATACCACCCCCTTCAGCTCCGGTCCGGAGGGTACCCGCAGGGGATCCCTCCCCACCGTAAGGGGGTGCCCACGATGCTTGATGCCAAGAGAGAGAGTCTGCTCACCGCCGGAATTATCTTTACCTGCCCTCCTGCAGAAATAGGTTGTATACTCATGTGCAATCTCGACAAAGAGACGAACATTGCCTGCCAGAATGGAGAAGGAGTACGACTCTGCCCCCTCCATGCAGCCCCGCGGATAGAAACAGGGAGTACCGTTCTCATAATAGAGACCTGCATATCCGTAGACAGCAAAGAGCCAGGAGCCCGCCATGGCGGCCACATGCAGTCCGTCGCGGGTATTTGCGTGCAGGTTGTCAAGGTCCACATTGAGCGTCCTGCGAAAATAGCTGTCCGCTTCCTGCCGATACCCGAACCGCAGTGCGAGAATTCCCTCGATGCAGGCGGAAAGAGAGCTGTCACCTACCGTATACTGCCTGTAGAAGTCATAGTCACGCTTCTGCTGCGGGTGACTGCAGTACTCCGGCAGCAGAAAATGGATCAGGACCGCATCGACCTGCTTGATTATTCTGTGACGATATATCACGAGGGGGTGGAAGTGCAGCAGATGGGGAGAACCGTGCTTTGCTCCACTCTCAGGCCACGGTTCACGGTCAAGGAAGGCATCGTCCTGCAAGTTGATCCCAAGCGCAGTATCATAGGGAAGATAGATACTTTCGGCAGCACTGCGCCACCTCTCCACCTCATCCTGGGTAAGGGCTATGCTTAACGAAAGCGCTTCCAGGAATCCTGCATGCTTACCGGCGAGATACCCGTACCATCTGTGAGCCTGAGTGAGGTGGTAGGCAGCCATGACATTGGTATAGAAGTTGTTGTTCACCAGGGCGGTATACTCATCCGGTCCGGTAACCTCATTGATGCAGAAACGCTGCCCTCCCGCTTCGTTCAGATACCCCAGTGATATCCAGAGACGGGCAGTTTCAAAGAGCATCTCCGCTCCACCCTCAAACAGGATATCCACATCCCCGGTGATCTCGACATACGTTACCAGGCTGTAGGCAATATCAGCGTTGATATGGTACTGGGCAGTTCCGGCCGGGAAGTAGGCTGAGGCCTCGTGACCGTTGATCGTCCGCCAGGGATAGAGCGCACCATACTCAGCAAGTTCTGCAGCACGTTCCCTTGCTGCATCCAGCATCTGGATCCTGAACTTGAGCAGCTGGCGGGCCGTTTCCGGCTGCGTATTGGTATATATCGGCATGGCGTAGACTTCTGTGTCCCAGAAATAGTGTCCGTCATAGCCATTCCCGCTCAATCCCTTGGCGGCAAGCCCCCGCAGACCGTCCTTACCCACAGATTGATTCAGCTGGAATATGTTGTACCGCAGAGCAAGCTGCAGACGGTCATCCCCAGCCACCGTTATGTCGGCATGCTCCCAGAAACCCTTCCAGTTCTTCGTATGCTGTGCAAGCAATCCATCATAGCCGATCCGTACCGCCTGCTGCAGAATATCACGATATTGGGAACGCAAACTGCTCTCCCCTTCCGCTGTTCCCGTGACATAGCAGAACAGCTTTTCCATAACAATTGCCGATCCGCCCCCATCTTCCGGGTAGAACGTCATGCGGAACGATAAGTAGAACCCGGGCATCATCGATTCC
>CAZSBC010000170.1:0-6490 GCA_964605195.1 uncultured Spirochaetales bacterium
GTCAAGCAGCCATATCGGAATCCGATCGATCTCTTTCCCCTGAAAGAGACGTTCCAGTCGTTCACGACTTTCCATGAGTTCATGTCCTTTTCAGCCCTCTTTCGGGTAGATGCGAATTTCGAAGAGTTCAAAATAGGGGCTGCCCCAGGTTTCCAGTAAATCAACCCTTACTCGTCCGGTTCTGTACGTCCTGTCCAGCTTATGAACAGCCAGACGTCTGAGATTCCCGCGAATATCAACGACCTTCTCCCATCGCCCATCCACATCAACAGAGACGGTATACCGGCGTACCAGTTCAGGGGGCATCTGTTCCTTTGGGAACATCCCATGATGATCTGAAAATTTTTCCCCTTTCAGATTTACCCGTTCAATACTCAAATCCGGATTGAAATAGAGCCGTATCTCCTTTACAGATGACGGCTCTGACATGGCACATTCAACCCAGGCTGATTCCTCTGCATCCGACATCCAGCTGTTCGGGCCACCAAACGGTCTGTTGAATCCGTTTATGAGATTGCTTCCATGACAGGTACAACAACTCTCTTCCGCTTCTGACTCGATAGCGAAACAGGGATTATACAGCTGTTTTCTTGAACGGAATCGGCCCGTGAATCCTGTGAATGTTGTTTCACTGCACCGGAGGGAAACCGATTCAGATGCACCCGGACTGAATGGATAATCTCATCCGGAAGCCTGATCCACTGGTTTTCCCCAGGGGAGAGATCCAACGAAGCCCTCGCAATCTCAGAACCCGTCCTGAACCCGGCCGGCTGCCTGCAGTTCATAAGGATCACATTCAGACCTGTTGCATCGCTCACATCAACATTCAACTTTATCCCGGTTACCTCAGGGGAACAGGAAATGAGAAACAGAAAATCATCTTCCAGGACAATGCTATGATCACACAAATTCAGGATCGGCAATCTCGTGGATGAAACGGTAATCTCTGATCCCTGAGCAAGATCAAGATCATCCTGGTGCACACATCCTGGAATGAATACATCATCAGAAATAAGCATCTCCTTCAGCTGTACCATATGATCCCGATGTATCTGACTGTGCAGTTTCCCATACTTCTGCATCAACACAGCAGCCGTCCCGGCAGCCTGTCCCAATAGAGCACAGGTATTCATGATGCGGGTTGAAGCAAATGCAAGATGGCTGGTACTGATCAGCCGCCCGGTAAACAACAGATTGTCCACTTTCTTTGTGTACAGGCACCCCAGCGGAATGGTATAGACGGAAACGGGAATCTGGATACAGTGCTCTTCCTTGGCATAAATGCCTCCGGGAGGATGGAAATCCACATACCATCCGCCGTAGGAGACTCCGTCATCATCATATGCACCGTTTTCAATATCATTGAGCGTGAGTACTTTTTCACCCTTCAGCCGCCTGGATTCCCGCTTGCAGGGAAGAGATCCCACCCACTCCAGTGTCAGGTTGTCGGCCGGGAACTCCCCGCTGTTCTTCACATAATCCCAGACACCGAACACGATTTTCTTCAGTTCCAGCGCAATTTCCTGATTGTTGGCAATCGTATCAAGCATCCCGCCATGTTCAATCCACCAGTAATCTGTACCGCTCATCCGCTCATGAACAATTCGTCCCCCTTTACCGATAAGGTTCCTGACCTGGTTACGGTTATAGGCATACCTGGGGACTGTGAAGGAAACCGGCTGCCGGGTTTCCCGCGTATGAAAGAGAATGGAGCTGCCAAGTTTCAGATCATCACCCTTTTCCGGAGCCAGCCGCTCCCCGTAGAGAGCCTGCCCCTCCCGTCCTTCTGCAAAGGAAGCACCTGCAAGATATCCGATTGTCCCATCACCAGAAGCGTCTATAAACACTGTGCTCCGGAAGCACAGGTACTTCTCCGTACCCTGCTGATGACCCGAAACACTAACAATACGGGATTTGCCGCTCATCTCAATTTCACTGATATGGGTGTTGAGATACAGATCAATCAGCGGCTCTGCATAGATGAAATCGTAGAGTACCTCATCCCAAAGAATCACGTTTCCCTGCGGATTACGGTAGAGATTTTCAAGTTTCATCTCACCGAGAATGCCCATCTCCTCAGAGTAGATATTCTCACCACCGGTTGCACCCCTCGTCCACATGCGCATCTCACTGCTTGAATTGCCGCCAAGAACAGGCCGGTTGTTCACAAGAGCAACTGTAAGCCCCCGACGGGCAGCTGCTATGGCAGCACACATTCCTGACAAACCGGCACCAATAACTGTTAAATCCTTCTGAACAGTAATCATATAGTTCACAATATCCCTTTAATGGTATTTCTTCCAATATTTTCCGCAGCTGACGGAGACAGCTGATCAAGTATGGCACGATAGGCAGGTAACCAGACTGACTGACGAGTATAGTGTCCAGTCATATCCGTCCCAAACATTAATCTGTCTGATCTATCTTCCAGAAGGTGCAGCCAGGCTTCATCCTGCAGATAGATCGGCGATATTTTCCAGAGCGAAATGTCAAAGTAGAGATTCTCATATGACTCCAGCAGGTGCGCAACAACCTGCTGCTCCACTTCATGTCCGCCGAACGGCTCAAGAAAATGATAGGCGAGATGCGGACAGATGCAGATCGTTTTCGGACACGCAGCAAGCAGCCGTTCAAACTGATCCATATACGGGGTATCCACATGCATCAGGACGGGTACTCCATACCCTGCTGCCAGGCTGAACAGCTCCCGGACAGCCGGATCATCAAGCTTCAGGGAAGGGAAAAACTGCCGATGGAACAGATCATGACCGAGCAGCAGTTCCCCGATACCCCTGAATATCGAACCTTCAAGAAGATTACTGACATATTCCGTAAAATCTGAGTTGGAAATATCTATATCCGTGATAAACGGGATGATGCGGTCAGGATATGCATCGTGTAGGGCAGCAACAGCCTGATCCTGCGCATGGAGCTGTTCATGTTCAAGTCCGTGGTACCCAAACAGAATCGTCTGCTCTATTCCGTCTCGATCCATCTCCTCAAGAAGGTCGTTTCCGTCACTTTCACCAATTGTGAAGTGGCGGTGGGCGTCTATGAGTTGCTGCATGGTGTTATCCTCAGGTCAATATCTCCCTTCATACCACTAATCCTGACTGCCACACGAAAGGTATCGTACCCTTGGCCGGCAGCATCCCTTGGAAGCTCTTCAGCCAGCGGGCTTGAGGGTCCGACCAGTAACACAATCCGGTGCACCTGGTGTCCCCCCCCCATCTCTTCTCTTGTTGGGATCATGTGCCATTCGCGGTCATATCCACCCAGAACGCATCCTTCTAGGTAGGTATAGATAACAGTTTCCAGGTGCAGCGGAGCCGAGAGATCTCTGACTGTAATCTCAATGCAAGCACGACTGCCTGCTGAAAAATGCTCCCGGTATGTCAGAAAGGCTGTACCGTCGGACTCAGCTGCCAATGACATGGTTGTTCCCTGAGGGGAAAAAGTGATGCGCTCGGGCAGCATGACCATATCCCAATGCTCCCACACCATCTCCCTGTCGGGAATCGTCTCGTTCGCAGCACCCCGGACGGAGACAGCAGGTGATCTGGATATTTCTGATGATCTATTAATTGAGTCATCAGGCCCGAAAAAGTGATCCGCAGCAGTTGCTAACAGCCGTTCACCGAAAGATCTCCAATCATCTGGCTCAAGAAGCCTTGGGATACTGTCATAGTGATAACTGGTTTCCAGGGTGAAAGCAGGAATGTCGTATGCGGCAGCATGCCAGGCTGTTGCATTATGCTGGTAAGCAGCCCCTGACCAGTTGATGGCATGGGGATCAAGATCTTCTCTCCGACACGTTACCAGTGCTTCGGCAGCCTGTTCAAATAGGCTATAAAATGACCAGACGCTGTGGTAGACCGGAGAATGGTACACTGCAGTCCGTGCAGGCACGATATAGGTGGATCCACCTGGTTGGGGCGCGTGGAGATCCACATACAGTGCAATATCATGATCGGATGCAATCTGCTGTTCCAATGCCTGTATGTGACTGATTTCCTGATGTTCAGGCCGACTGCTCCAGTCACGATTAAAATCCACCGGAGGACGGTCTTTCCCATACCTTCCCACCTGTACGCTGTCTAGATCAACAAAAGGAATAACTGCCAGCAGCAGAGTTCGATACAGCGGATTTCCTTCGTCCAGCCCTTTAAAAAATTCGTTCAGGATACCCTCCAGCACAAACGATCCCGGGACCTCCCCGGCATGGTGCCGGGCTGTAATTACCACAACCTTTCTACGGGATGGACTTTCAGAGGCGGAGTATTCAGTTTTCCTGTTTTCAGAGGACTGAATTGACAGGAGCTTTCTGTCAGCTGCAGCCAGCAGGATGGGATAGGGCCGTCCGTCGCTGCTGTTATAGGTATAGTCAACTCTAAAGAAATCACGATAGGAACTTGGTATCCCTTCTGTAAAGCGCTGGAAATCTGAAAATATATACGGATAGCAGAAGGCAACATACACCGTCTCGGATCGGGGAAAAACCGTGAACCGGTATTCACGGGGTTCGTTAACACGGTAATGGATCATTCCCGGGTCAATCCGCTCCCACGTCCCATCCTCTCCGTGTTTCGCTACAGGACAGGTGTATCCGTATCCGCGCGCTTCATTAATTCCAAGCACAACCTCAAGCTCTTCCTGATACAACTGCAGTGGCTGTCCGATGAATCCCGCAGAATCAGCAGCATCAGCCTTCTCGTATTCTGCACGGATCCGGAAACAGTACCAGAGGCTGCGTGGGCTTCCGTTTCGTGGAGCTGTGAAATGTATGTCCCCGGATTCAGTTATGGTTACATCTCCCACAGCCCCACCGGGAAACTGTGCATCAACTTTGATATACATACTGCTACCCCTTAACCGCACCGCTGGTAAGGCCCTGAATAAACATTTTCTGCGAAAATATAAAAATCACTGCTACGGGAATGGATACCAGAATGGCTGCTGTCATCATGCTGTTCCAGCTTGACTGGAACTCCCCGAAGTAGGTCAGTATGAGCCCCGGCGCCAGTGTTCGCTTTTCAGATGATGTGATCAGCGTGAGGGCATAGAGAACATCATTCCAGGCCCAGATGAACGAGTAGATGGCAATCACCGCAAGTCCCGGAAGAGATATGGGAAAAATCAGGGAATGCATGATTTTCAGCGTGCCTGCTCCATCAATTTTCCCAGACTCGATGATTGAATTAGGTATCTGGTCAAAGTAGTTTTTCAGTGTCAACGTACCAATGGGCAAGGTGAAGGTGATATACGCCATGACCAGGGATAGATAACTGTCGCGCAGTCCGGCAAAATTGATGATCTGGTAGATCGTAAGCAGCAGAATCGCATAGGGGAACAGCTGGGCACTGAGAAACATCAGCATCAGCAGCCGTCGTCCGCGGTATTTGAATTTTGAAAAACTGTACCCTGCATACGCGGATATGATTGTTGCCAGGATGCAACTGAATCCCGCAACAATAAGGCTGTTCTTCATGAAGAACGGAACTTTTGTCGTTGTCACAACATCGACAAAATTTTTCAGTGTGAAGGATTTCGGTATGAACCGGTAATCAAAAATATCTACCGCCTCTTTCAATGATGTGTTGAACATCCAGTAGAGCGGAAAAAAGACAAATACTGCAAGTATAATAAAGAACAGGATAAAGAAGATCCTGAATCCGGCTGATCTGGAATCAAACATGCACGCCCCCGGTTTGCACTCTCAGCATGACAATGCACATGCACAGAGAGAACTCTTCAGATTGTTCACTATGTAAAATCGGCTTCATATTCATATCAATCCGCTCTGCGCTTCAGATAGAAATATCCCAGTACCATGAGAATAAGCGTCCAAACTGTACCGACTGCAGCTGCTTCTCCCAACCGGAAATTGAGAAATCCCTTATTGTATACCTCTATGGAGAGAGTTGTGGTGGCCCGGGCGGGACCGCCCTCGGTCATGACCCATAACAGGTCAAAATGCTGGATGGAGCCGATGAACATAAGGAGCAGCAGCATGGTGAGAACATTCTGAATTTCCGGCAAAACCACGTACCAGAATACCCGCAGGTTTCCCGCCCCGTCAATGCGGGCGGATTCAATTGCTTCCATATTCACGGCCTGCAGCGCGCCCAGAATGAATGCCATGGCAAAGGGAAGTGTCTGCCAAGTTTTTGCAGCTGCTACGGAAAAGAGGGCTGTATCAGGTCGTCCTAACCAGACAATATCTTCCTGAATAATGCCCAGCAAGCCGGCAATGTGGTTGAGAATACCGTAATGACCATGGAATATCCACATCCAGATAAACCCGATAGCCGTGCTGGGAATGATCCAGCAGACTAAGGTTATTCCGCGCAGAGTTCCGGAGCCGAGAAAACTCTGATTAAGCAGGACTGCCCATACAAGCCCGCCAAAGAAGGGGACAAGGGTTCCCAGCAGCACAAACACAGCTGTATTCTTCAGAACCTGGGGAAAATTGGGATCCGAAAAGACTTTC
>CAZSBC010000171.1:0-6488 GCA_964605195.1 uncultured Spirochaetales bacterium
ATTGCAACCGACCAGCAGCGATTCGATTCGCTGAGCACGTACGCCTGTCAATGCATAAAAACCCCGCATATAGACTCCCTGGGTACGAATGGGGTTGTGTTTGATAACTGTTATGTGAACAACCCTGTCTGCACCCCAAGCAGGGCTAGCATATTCACGGGGAAGCCGATCACAGGTCACAATGTATACCGTCTGCATGACAACCTGCCTGAACACGAGACCCCTTTTCCCTACCTGCTGCAGCAGGCGGGCTACACCACTGCCCTGTTCGGTAAACTGCATCTCTCCAGCAGGATATTCGAAGATTCCCATCGCCATCCGCGAGATGGTTTTGAGATCTATAAGGAGTCAAAATCTCCCTACCTCCCGCCAAGCAAAATGAATGGATACCTGCCGTGGCTCCAGGAGCATTTTCCGGAGGAATATGCACAGCTGCAGGAAAAAAGACGGCAGTATGGTCATTTTTCCGAGGAAACCCATCTCAGCCATTGGATCGCATCCTCAACGATAGATTTCCTGGAAAACCATGATCATGAAAAACCGTTCTTCTGCTATGCAAGTTTTTTCGATCCGCATGATCCGTATAACGACTATCCTGTGAGCATGGAGAAACTGGTCGATGAATCAACCCTGATGAATATCATCCCGGGACCCGAGAGCTGGGACCAGATGCCGGAAGGTCTGCAACGGGAACATTATAATGGATATCTCGGATGCGCAGAAGATCTCAGCCAAGAGGCTCTTCGCAGTATCAGACTCGGCTACTACGCATCTGTCGCCTTTATTGACAAGCAGGTCGGCAGGATTCTAAAGACTTTGGACGAACTCAAGCTGAGGGAAAATACCCTGATTATCTATACCAGTGATCATGGTGATATGCTGGGGGACCATAGCCTGCTGGCCAAAGGGGCATTCTTTTACGATCCCTGCACAAAAGTACCGCTGATCATGAACTCACCGGATCTTGATGCCGCCGATTACGGAAGGTCCCAGGCTCTTGTGCAGGGTCATGACATAGCGCCAACCATCCTCTCGTATGCCGGGATATCGGAATCCGAGTTTAGCGAACTCATGCCTGAATCGGTTGATCTACATACTACAGTAAGAAACTGCGTTTCATCAGAACAGAGATCAGCAATATGCCTCTACCGTGGTACCAGCATAGACAACACAAAGCACTATTTCGATCCACCCATCAATGCCGCCATGCTCCGCTATAAACACTACAAGCTGAATCTCTACTTCAATGCGGAAGATGCAGAACAGCCGATTGAGGGACAACTCTTTGACCTAGACCAGGATCCGTACGAACAGAGGGATCTGTACAACAACCCTGACATGTCAGCCGTAAGAAACCAACTGACAGCACTGTACATGGCAAGAACCAATGCAATGGATTTGCTCTACAACGCATCACGCGGGGGAGAAAACTTCCCCCCAAGGTCGCACTGGTCACAGAACAACCCTCTTTGATTTCGATAATTATTCCTGACCATAGCTCAGTGAGGCTTGTATGAAGATATGTTTTTTGGAACCAGCCAAAGAAATAATTATTCGTAAGAATTACGATGTGGTTGTCGCTGGTGCCGGCATGGCCGGGGTTGCTGCTGCCGTCACCGCTGCCCGATGCGGAAAACGAACTGCAGTAGTTGAGCGTTTGTTCTCTATGGGTGGGCTCGCAACATCTGGGAACATTAACATTTTCCTTCCCCTGTGTGACGGCCATGGTCGGCAGGTTATCGGCGGATTGACCGAAGAGCTGCTTCTGCTCTCTATCCGCAATCGTGAAGAACGCATTACCAGGTGCTGGCGTGATAGGAAAAACAACAAAAATCCGGCCTTTATGGAAGAGCGTGCAAAAGAGCGGTACCAGGTAGAGTTTACTCCAGCAGAATATCAACTCGCGCTTGAGGAAATCATGATCGACGCCGGGGTTGAAATCTTCTACGATACCCGTATCTGCAGTGCGCATCGTGCAGGAAACCGGATTGAGGCCGTGACGGTTGAGAATAAAAGCGGTCGGTTCGGTTTAGGATCTGAGGTTTGGATTGATGCTACCGGTGATGCCGATCTAGCTTATTTTGCCGGGGCAGAGACTGAATCACTTACCTCCAACGTCCGTGCCGGGTGGGGCTACTATATTGATGCTGACGGACTGGGTAAAAGTCTTGTCATATCGAAATATTTTACCCCGGATGCTTCTGCAGTTGAGGAAGATCCTTTCCGATACCGTGGAGATTCTGGAAAATCAGTAAGCCGTCAGACAATCGATTCAAGAAACCTTCTGCGAAAAAGATGGGGGGAAATGAGACAGGAAAACCCATCCATCGAACTCGTTCGTATTTCTGAACTTCCCGGATTCAGGATGACCCGCCGGATAATTGGTGAAGCAACCATCAGGTATACAGATGAAAACAAGTGGCTTCCGGATACCGTCGGGCTTTTTCCCAACTGGAGAGCTCCCGGGTCGGTCTGGTCCTTGCCTTACCGCTCTCTCTATGTGAAGACATTGAAGAACTTAGCAGTAGCCGGACGGTGCATTTCCGCTGCTGGAGCAGCATGGGATCAGATACGGGTAATTCCGGTATGTACCCTTACAGGCGAGATTGCCGGGACGGCTGCGGCACTCTGCTCAGCTGATACTGGATTTCCTGATATTGATCTTGGTATGCTCCGGGAAAAATTGGCAAAGAACGGGAATATCCTGAACAAAGAGTACCTGAGTGACTTAGAGAAACCTGATCTGACTGAAGTTTGACCGATGGCCTAAGAAGTATTTTTGGATCGGGCGATCACTCACCTTCCCTAGACCTGCCCCTATACAGCCTCCTGACCATCTCCAGATGCGCCTTCACCAGGCGGGCCGCTTTTTCCATCTCTTCGGTTTTCAGGGCAAGATATATCGCCTTATGGTCCTCAAAGAGCTGGACGGCATCCTCCTCGTTCTGGAGCACCAGCGTACGGCTGCCCCGGATCGAGTGCTCCAGCAGGGTGACCACGAGATCGAGGGTTTTCTGCAGGATGTAGCTCCCCGAAGCCAGTACGAGGGTCTTGTGAAAGGCAATATCAGCCTCTGCCCCCATCTCCGGGTCATCCTCAGCGAGGGCCTTCTCCATCTGCCCGATTATTTCACCGAACGTAACCAGAAAGTCATCATCAATCCTGTCCCCGAGCAAATCGAGGGCCCGCCGCTCAATCAGCTCACGCAGGTCGAACAGTTCCAGATGGAAATCCTTTTTTAAAAACAGCAGGGGTGAGATAAGGTTGATGAACGGGGCAACGTTCAGTTCAGTCAGGTACGCTCCGCCCCCGGCCTGGATATCAGCTAGGCCCATAATCTCGAGAACCCGGAGAGCTTCACGGATCGATGGGCGGGAGACATGGAAGATCTCCATCAACTCACGTTCTGAGGGCAGTTTCTGGCCCGTCACGAGCTTGCCGGCGATGATCATCTCAACAAACTGCTCGAGGATCTCCTGATAGATTTTTTTTGTCACGATGGGTTTGAAGCCCCCTGCCTGTTTGTCAGCCATGGTTGCAGTGTAGCAGATCAGGCTGGTACAGCGCAACTGGGAATGATGGTATTTCAATCAATTTCTAGATTACTGGTCTTACCAGTTGACAGGAAGCTGTACAGGCAGTACTATCTTCTCATGAACATAACCGTCCTAATCAAACAGGTCCCAGCATCATCCGACATAGGGGTCGATGAAGAGACCGGCGTCATACTCCGAGACTCCGGTAGCACCAAGATGAACCCCTATGACCTCTATGCCCTGGAGACCGCCCTACGTATCCGGGAAGAGACCGGGGGAACAATCACGGTCCTCACCATGGGACCGCCCCAGGCTGAGCAGGCAGTGCGGGAAGCCTACATGATGGGTGCTGACGCAGGATACCTGCTCACCGACCGGGCATTTGCCGGCTCTGACGTGCTGGCTACCTCCTATGCCCTCTCGCAGGCCCTCACCCATATCG
Organism: uncultured Spirochaetales bacterium; assembly: GCA_964605195.1. GTDB lineage: Bacteria > Spirochaetota > Spirochaetia > JABMQR01 > JABMQR01 > CAZSBC01. The sequence continues at coordinate 3,979 of CAZSBC010000171.1, forward strand.
GGCTGGGGGACCTGATCATCTGCGGCAAGCAGACCACCGACGGCGACACTGCCCAGGTGGGCGTTGAGTGCAGCGAGTTCCTGGGAATCCCCTGCATGACAAACGTGAAGCGGATTGTCGATATCCTGCCGGAGGCCATCAGTATCGAGAGCGATATGGGCATGACTGTCGAGCTTGTCCGGGTCACTTATCCCTGCCTGATTGCGGTAGACAAGGATATCTACCAGCCGCGTCTGCCCTCATACCGCAAAAAGCAGGCAACCGCCCTCCGCCCTGTCGAGCGATTGGCCCTCAAGGACCTGAAGGACCAGGATACGGCCAACTACGGGCTGACAGGTTCTCCCACGCATGTCATAAAGATCTTCCCGCCCACGCACTCCAGTACGCATGAAATGTGGGATGGGGAGCAGCTCTCAGAGCGTCTCTTCTCGTTGCTGAGAGACGAAAAGTACCTTCAGGAGCATGTATGAGCCATATAGCCGTTCACCAGAACAGGGCAGTTGATGCTGCATCATTGCCGGCACTCTGCCCCTTCGGCGCAATAGTCCTCGATAATGGCCATATCGCGATCACCAGCGCCTGCCGGATGTGCAGGCTGTGCGTCAAGAACGATGAGAACGGGGTCTTTGAGCTGGTGGAAGATGCTGTTGCCGGGGTTGATAGGAGCGAATGGAGCGGGATAGCCGTCTTTATCGAGCTGTATGAGGCGAAAATCCATCCCGTCTCGCTTGAGATGATCGGCAAGGCCCGGGAGCTTGCCGGTAAAATCGGCCACTCGGTGTATGCCGTAGTTGCCGGGGAGGAAATACTCACTGAGCATATTGATGAACTGCTCTCCTACGGAGTCGATGAGCTCTATATATATGAAGCCCCGGAACTGAGGCACTTCAGGATCGAACCGTATACAGCCGCCTGTGAAGACTTTATTGCACGGCGTCGCCCGGCAGTCGTCCTTGTGGGCGGCACATCGGTAGGACGGATGCTTGCCCCCAGGACTGCAGCCCGCTTCAGGACCGGGCTCACCGCCGACTGTACCATGCTCGATATCCAGGGGAATACCGATCTCGACCAGATACGGCCGGCCTTCGGCGGCAACATCATGGCCCATATCAGGACCACGAAGCATCGGCCGCAATTTGCCACGGTGCGGTACAAGATATTCAATATGCCGGAACGGGTAAGCAGCACGAAGGGAGCCGTAATTCGCTGCAGCCTGCCGGCAGAGAAGCTGAAAAGCAATATAGAGATAATCAACGTGCACCACAAGGAGAAGGTGAAGCACCTGGAAGAGGCAGATGTGATCGTGGCCGCCGGCCGGGGGATCGGCAGCAGGGAAAACCTGCAGTATATCGAGCACCTGGCTGAGCTGCTTGACGGCGAGGTTGCCGGTACCAGGGCCATCATCGAGGCCGGATGGATCGATCCCCGGCGCCAGATCGGTTTGTCAGGCAGGACTGTACGGCCGAAGCTGATCATAACCTGCGGCGTCTCCGGTTCGGTACAGTTCGCTGCGGGAATGAACGGCTCGGAAAAGATCGTCTCAATCAATATCGACCCGGATGCCGCCATCTTCTCAATCGCCCATGTCGGTATCGTGGGTGATGTGAATTTGATCATTCCGGAACTCATTGAAAGAATCAGAGGTGAAGGAAACCTGACATGACCACCAAAAAGTATAGAAGAATCGTTGCTGATGATATAGCACAGCTGTCCCGCATCATATCGGACCCTGCACGAGTACATGTCGGCGGGGATATCCATCCCGACTATCAGCATGATGAACTGCATGCCCTCACCGGTATCCCCGATGTGCTGGTTGAACCGATAACGGCGGAAGAGACGGCGGCTGTCGTCAAGTACGCTGCCTCACGCCATATCCCCATCACCCCCAGGGGGCAGGGAACCGGCCTGGTGGGCGGAGCTGTCTGCATGCATGGCGGCATCATGCTCTCACTGCAGAAGATGAACCGGATCCTGGAATTGGACGAAGAGAACCTGATACTCACCGTCGAGCCCGGAGTGCTGCTCATGGAGATCACCGAATTCCTGGAACCGAAAAAACTTTTCTACCCTCCCGACCCGGGAGAGAAGAGTGCCACCATCGGGGGGAATATCAGCACCAATGCCGGTGGGATGCGGGCAGTCAAGTATGGGGTTACCCGTGATTTTATCCGGGCGCTGGAAGTTGTGCTTCCCAATGGGGAAATTGTCACCTTCGGGGGGAAAGTGGCTAAGAACTCATCCGGGTACAGCCTGAAGGACCTCATCATCGGGTCAGAGGGAACCCTCGGCATAGTGACCAAAGCCTCCCTCAGGCTGCTCCCCCTCCCGGGAGTGGTGACCTCCATGCTCATCCCCTTCCCTGATCTGGATAGCGCAATCGCAACAGTACCCAAAATCATGAAGGCCCGCCAGATCCCGACTGCTGTGGAGTTCATGCAGAGGGAGGTCATCACGGCAGCGGCAGAATATCTCGGACGCCAGTTTCCCGACTCCTCCTCAGAAGCATA